>JAISNS010000042.1 GCA_031276105.1 Dysgonamonadaceae bacterium | reverse complement strand
CAATCTGGGAACAAAGATTACGAAGCGGCACCCGACAGTACGGTAACGCTGACGGTAAGCGGCGGGGCAGGTCTTTCGGAAGTATCGTCGTCGCTCCCGGTTCGTTTCGAATCGGGTCGATTGACGGTAGTCGCCCCCATCGACACGCCGATAGAAGTGTACACCGTGGTAGGGGTTAAACTGCAAAGCCGTCGCTCCACAGGCGGAGAAACAGTGATCGACCGGTTGCCCAAACAGGGTGCGCTGATCGTTAGAATCGGGAAAACGGTGACGAAAGTAATTCGTTAATTCGTTAGAAGAAAGAAGTGAGAGTTAAGAGTGGCGCAAAAGCGTTCACTCTAACTCTTCACTTTTAGTTTATCGTTTATCGTTTATAGTTTAACAAAAATGGCAGATTACGTATCTCTCCGTCACGAAGATTCGGAGGTTCCATTGCGCATCGAACGCGTAGAGGACAAGGAAAGCGCAACGAGCAACTGCTTCATCACCAGCGGCGGGAAGGTTAAAATCTTCGGTCAGAACCTTCGCATAACCGGCGACCAAACGGGTTTAGGCATCAAATTCATCAGCGTGAACGACGCGGAAGTCATCTACCCCGTTTCGATGGTCGACCTGCTCATCAACCACCCCACCGAACTGCTGATAGTCGCCCCACCGATGAATAGCGACGACTCGGTGCAACTGCAAATAACGACGCAGTACTCCGGCTCCAGCAATCAACCGCTGAAGGCGCCACGCACCACCGTTTTCGAAAAGGTGTTGACCGTCCAATCCGGCGATGAAGCCACCCGTCAACAGGCTTAAAACGACAGAAAAGTCGGTCACGACTTGCCGAAACTCAAATGTTTTGTTCACAGGATTAAATTAATAAATAAGAACTTCATGGATGCAGGGGCGGGCAAATGGCTCGCCCCTTGTGGCTTACGGTTAGTTGTTCAAACAAGTCCGAAGGACTTGAATTTGGATAACCCAGAACAAGCCGAAGGCGCAGCTCGGGGTTATCCGAATTTAACGCCTGTCGGCGTTAGAGGGAAAAGGCATCTCTCATTTTTCAGCACGTGCAAACGGTACCGTAATTATTTATTTCGTATCTCTTAGCGATAGAATGTCGTTGTTTTTCGTATATTTGTCATTTGTTTATCAATAATATTTTATCGTATGTTAGAACAAGAACTTCAATGGGAAAGAAACCTGTTTTTTTTCCTGAACGGAAGCGATTCCGCTTTCCTGGATCATTTTTTCTATGCTTATTCGCAGATGCCGACATGGATTCCATTTTACCTGTGTTTCCTTTTCGTATTTATTTACAAAAGGAATTGGAAAGAAATCCTGTTAGTCGTTCTTTCCATTGCCTTAGTCATCACTTTATGCGACCAGATCACATCCGGATTCTGCAAACCGTTTTTTCACCGGTTCAGGCCTACGCATCATCCTGATTTTCAAGAACAGGTAAAAACAGTGATGGATTACCGGGGCGGATTATACGGTTTTATTTCGGGTCATGCTGCAAATGCTTTCGGATTCGCGGTTTTCGCCGCCCGGTTATTTAAAAACAAGTTTTTTACGGGAACAATCCTGCTTTTCGCTTTTATCAACGGATATTCAAGGATTTATTTAGGCGTACATTTTATTTCGGACGTCGTGGCCGGAACGCTGGCCGGCGCGTTGACAGGTGGAAGTATTTATTACTTGTATAATTGGAGTAGAAAAAAATACTTAAAAATGGACAGGTTAAAGTTAAAAGAACCGCCCTATCCGCTAAAAACCGTCTATTCGCTTTGCATTGCTTACTTTGTCATGCTTTTCGCCTTATTCTTGTATGCTAAGGTATCCGTTTAAAGCTATACAATTATAATCCTTATAAGTCAATTAGTTGTATAAAATCCGCAGCAATAAATTATATTAAAATAAATTTATTTCCATAAAAAAATTGGATAGTGTTGATTTTTTGACTAAGTTAGGGGCGTGAAATCAATTTAATATTAATATTTGTAAAAATATCAAGCACCATGAAGACGATAACATTTAATGAACTTCGTAGAATCAAAGACAATTTGCCGGAAGGCAGCATCCGCCGAATCGCCGCAGAGTTGGGCATACCGGTAGAAACGGTACGAAACTATTTCGGTGGAATGACCCACAGTACAGGCAACAATTGCGGCATACACATCGAACCGGGGCCTGATGGCGGTATTGTTTTGTTAGACGACCCAACCATCCTTGAAAAAGCGCTCATCATTTTAGGTGAAAACACGCATAAAGTGGCTTCCGTCACTTCAAACGTTTAATTTTTAGAAAGAAAACCAAACGGAGAAACGGGAAAGAAGCCGGAAAAGCTTTTCTCCCGTTCTCCTTTTTCTTATCATTATTATTTTTATGGAAGACAAATTAATTACATTAGCAATACATACGTATCAAAAGGCGCAGATAATAAAGACTTTACTCGAAAGCGAAGGAATTGAAGTTTACCTGCACAATGTGAATTTGATTTCCCCCATGGTTTCTTCGGGGGTACGGGTGCGCATTAAAGAAAGCGATCTGCCTGCCGCTTTGAAATTTATCGAAAATACCGCTATTTTCAGGGAAGAAGAAAAAACAATCGAAGAAAAAGAGCAACCCGTACAAATTCTTATCCCGGTTGATTTTTCCAATTATTCGTTTCAAGCTTGTGAGATAGGATTTAATTATGCGAAGGAAATGCAGGCAAAAGTAATCGTTATGCACACGTATTTAACGCCTTACTTCCCTCCTGCCCTCCCGTTGAACGATACGTTTTCGTATCCGGCAATCGTAAATGAGGAAGAAGCGGTAACTTTACTGAATAAAACGAAGGAAAAATTGGACAAATTCACCGCATCCATCCAAGAAAAGATTCAAACCGGCGAATGGCCGGACGTACCTTTTTTTACCGTATTCTGCGAAGGATTGCCCGAAGAAGAAATTGTTTCTTACAGCAGGAAACATCCGGTGAACTTGATTATCATGGGTACGCGGGGGACTGACCAAAAAGACGCCGATTTAATCGGCAGCGTAACGGCTGAAGTAATCGAAATGGCTAAGATTCCGGTATTTGCCATTCCCGAAAAAACGCCGTTTAAGAGTCTTTCCGAAATTAAAAGCATTGCATTCGGCACGAGTTTTGAGCAGAACGATTTCATCGCCTTTGATACCCTGTTCAAAATGTTCCAATCTTATGATATCGAATATTATCTTTTCCATATTAC
>JAISNS010000214.1 GCA_031276105.1 Dysgonamonadaceae bacterium | reverse complement strand
TTTTTCCCTACTTCCTTTCCGGCGTTTCAGGTTACTCCGTTTATTGAATTGTTTTTCGCGACAAAGATACAAAATATTCTTAATATATGCGGTATATATTTGTTATGTTTATAAACATGTGGTAATATAAAAAATAAACCTATTATAATTTTACGGCAAAAAATATGATAGAAGAGAAGAATACAGCAAGGAATATTATTGAAGATCAGAGGCTTGCGAAAATAGCAAATAAAATCAAGGAGTTGCGTATTCAAAAAGGTTATTCAAGTCACGAATCTTTTGCATGGGACAACAATCTCAACCGCGTGCAATATTGGAGAATTGAGAAAGGCTCAAATATCACATTGAAAACTCTTTTTACTATTTTGGATATTCATCATATAAGCCTCAGCACATTTTTTAGCGATATAATATAAATTATCACGCCACTTCTCATTAAATGTATCAAAAACCGCTTTTGAGTGCGCGGTGAAATTTATCGGGAGAATCATACTATTCGCACACAGATTTGCTTTTTAGCGCTCAAAATAAGCACAAATAATAATCCTATCGCAACCGGAAGCTGCCTAACCTCATTACCTCATTGTTATAATAATAATGAGGTTAATGAGGTATTTACGGCGATTAACCTGACGGCTATGGGTGAAGTCCCGCAGGGACAACACTTTATTAACCGTATGCTTTCGCTTACGGAAGAAAAAGATAAGTCCGCCGGTCTTAAATCAGTACGACTCTTTATGCACCGTTTTCACCGACCGGCCGGAGGGGTCGATGAGTTTTTTGAAGGCGGCGTCCCATTCCAGGGCAACGGGCGTGCTGCACGCGATGGAAGGAACCGACGGAACGGTCTGCGCTGCCTGTTCGGAAGGAAACAATTCTTCAAAAATGCTGCGATAGTGATATTCTTCTTTATTCATCGGCGGATTAACCGGAAAACGATCGGCGGCAGCGGCAAATTCTTCATCCGAAACTTTGGTGGACGCAATTTCCCGCAACGTGTCAATCCAGCTATATCCTACTCCGTCCGAAAATTGCTCTTTTTGACGCCATGCAACGCTCTCGGGAAGATAATCTTCAAACGCTTTCCGGAGAATCCATTTCTCCATCCGGCCTTTCAATCCGCTGAGCTTATCGCCGGGATTCAAACGCATGGCGACGTCCATAAATTCCTTGTCGAGAAACGGAACTCGTCCTTCTACGCCCCAAGCTGCCAGCGATTTATTGGCGCGTAAGCAATCGTAAAGATGCAGTTTGTCCAGTTTACGAACCGTTTCTTCGTGTAACGCTTTCGCATCCGGCGCTTTATGAAAATACAGGTAACCGCCGAATATTTCGTCGGCTCCTTCACCCGACAAAACCATCTTGATTCCCATCGAACGGATAACTCGCGCCAGCAAATACATCGGCGTTGAAGCACGGACAGTTGTAACGTCGTACGTTTCAATATGATAAATTACATCGCGAATCGCGTCCAAACCTTCCTGAATGGTAAAATGTACTTCGTGATGAACCGTTCCGATATAGTCGGCTACTTTTTGCGCAGCGGCCAAATCGGGCGAGCCTTCCAACCCGACGGCAAACGAATGTAATTGCGGCCACCAAGCGCGTTGACGACCGTCGGATTCAATCCGGTGACCGGCATACTTTTTGGCTACCGCCGACACAATGGATGAATCCAAACCTCCCGAAAGCAATACCCCGTAAGGAACATCCGTCATCAACTGGCGTTTTACGGCGGCCTCCAAAGCATTCCGCAATTCATCGACAGGGAGAGGGCTTTCTTCGACGGAGGGCTGATTCTTTACCGTGTCATATTCCATCCAATCGCGAGAATACCAGCGGGTAAGCGCCGGAGAAGACGATCCGGATGCATTATTCTTACTGTACAGGTAATGTCCCGGCGGAAAACTTTCGATTTTGTTGCAATACCCTTCCAGCGATTTTAATTCCGACGCAACATAAAACGTCCCGTCTTTATCCCATCCCATATACAAGGGAATGATTCCGATATGGTCGCGGGCAATCAGGTAAGCGTCGTTTTCTTCGTCGTACAACGCAAAAGCAAAAATCCCGTTCAGGTCTTCCAAAAAATCAACGCCTTTTTCCTTGTACAAAGAAAGGATGACTTCGCAATCGGACTTGGTCTTAAATTCATACAGTCCGGCCTGACGTTCTCTTATTTCCAGATGATTGTATATTTCGCCGTTGACTGCCAAAACAACTTTGCCGTCAGGCGAATACAAGGGTTGCCTACCCGATTGCGGGTCAACAATGGCCAACCGCTCGTGTGCTAAAATGACTTTGTCGCCACAATAAATACCCGACCAGTCCGGCCCCCGGTGACGAATTTTCTTGGACATGGATAAAGCTTGAGAACGCAATTTATCCCTGTTTCCTTTAATATCAAATATTCCTACTATACCACACATGTTTTTTAGTTATGAATTATGAATGATGAATTATGAATGATGAATGATAAGCTGTGAATGATGAATGATGAGTTGTCAAACTCATCATTCATAACTCATAGCTTATAACTTCAGACGCTTTTCTGCCCGATTCGATGGCGCGGACAACTAAACTCGCGCCCATTGTTGCATCGCCGGCAACGAAAACGTTCGCCACCGAAGACCGGTTCGGCTGTACGGCTTCTACATTGCCTCGCGCATCGTATTTAACGCCTAATTCGTCCAATAAACCTTCGTGCACGGGATGTATAAATCCCATCGATAAAAGAACCAAATCGGCCGGAATTATCTCGTTTTTACCGGTTTCGTTCATTACCCAACGGCCGGTTTCGTCTTTTTTCCATTCTACTTCGGCGACTTCTACTCCGGTCACTTTCCCTTCGGAAACGATAAACCGCTTGGATGCCAGCGACCAGCGACGTTCGCATCCTTCTTTGTGCGAACTGGATGTTTTCAATATATTGGGATAATTCGGCCACGGCGTATCCGGATTGTATCCTTCGGGAGGCATCGGAAGAATTTCTATCTGCGTCACTTTCGCGGCTTTTTGGCGAATGGATGTGCCTACGCAATCCGATCCGGTATCGCCGCCGCCAATGACGAGCACTTTTTTGTTTTTTGCCGTGATTTGCCCGGCAACCGGAATGGTTTGACCGGCAACGATCCGGTTTTGCTGTTTCAAAAATTCCAGAGCAAAATAAATTCCTTCCGCCTCCCGTCCTTCAATCGGTAAATCTCGCGGAACACCGGCGCCTGTCGCCAAGCAGATTGCATCAAACTTGGCTAACAATTTTTCTGTCGGAAGGTCTTTGCCGACTTCTATTCCGGTTTCAAATTTAATGCCTTCGTCTTTCAAAATCGACAGCCGGCGGTCGATGATTTCTTTGTTCAACTTGAAATCAGGAATCCCCAAGCGAAGTAATCCGCCGATAGATTCGTCTTTTTCATACACCGTCACCGTATGACCTTTTTTGTTCAGGCAATCGGCTACCGCCAAACCGGCCGGCCCGGAACCGACGACCGCTACTTTTTTCCCCGTCCGTTTTTTAGGCGGCTGCGGTTTGATATAACCTTCCAGAAAAGCGTGTTCGGTAATGGCCGCTTCGTTTTCACGAATGGTCAACGGCTGGTTTTCCAAGTTCAAGACACAACTTTTTTCACACAGCGCCGGACAAACTCGCCCGGTAAACTCAGGAAAATTATTGGTCAACGTCAAATTGGAATAGGCTTCGAACCATTGGGATTTATATAATAAATCCTGCCACTCGGGAATCAGATTACCCAGCGGGCAAGCCCAATGACAAAAAGGAATACCACATTCCATACAGCGGGAGGCCTGCAAAATCCGGTCTTCCGTGTTCAATGTTTGTTCAACTTCACTAAAATCAGTAATCCGGTCAACGACCGGCCGGTAACCTGCTTCTTTTCTGTTTATCGTTAAAAATGCTTTTGCGTTTCCCATACTTTTTAAACTAAAAACTAAAAACTAAAAGATAAAAACTAAAATTAAAATATAAAACCAAGAACTATCATTAATCCATAACTTTTAGTTTTTAGTTTTTATCTTTTAGTTCATTAATAATCGGATTCTACCATTTCAATTTTCTTTTTAATTGCTTCCATCTTTTCTTCTTGCAGCACTTTTTTGTACTCAATCGGCGTTATCTTGATAAAATATTTCAAATATTCTTCCCAATCATCCAAAATCCGTTTGGATAAAGGACTTTGGGTATAATGATAATGCCTCGAAATCAAATGATGCAATTCCAGACTGTCGGATTTATCTTCAATGAGCGTCAATTCAACCATTTCCATATTGCAGAAATAATCGAAATCGCCGTTCAAATCCAAAACATACGCTAAACCGCCGCTCATACCGGCTGCGAAATTTTTGCCGGTAGAACCGAGCACAACCGTTCGTCCGCCGGTCATGTATTCACAACAATGGTCGCCAACTCCTTCCACAACGGCTATCGCACCGGAATTGCGAACGCAAAACCGCTCGCCTACCCGCCCGTTGATATATACTTCTCCGAAAGTGGCGCCATACAATAAGGTATTTCCGGCAATAATGTTATTTTCCGGAGCGAATTTCGTGGCTGCGGGAGGAACCAGCGAAATACGTCCGCCGGAAAGGCCTTTGCCCAAATAGTCGTTTGCTTCGCCTTCCAAATGGAAAGTGATACCGGATGCCAGGAACGCGCCGAAACTTTGGCCGGCCGATCCTTTGAAATTGACCGTGATAGTACCATCCTGTAAACCGCTGTTTCCATAGCGCTTGGCAATTTCGCCCGACAGCATGGCGCCGACGGCGCGGTCGGTATTGCCGATGTTGACGGTCATTTCTACCGGAAGCGACTTTTCGATAGCCGGTTTCGTTTTCCGGATAATTTCTTTGTCCAACACATGTTCTATCTTATGGTCTTGCAAGCGGGTACAACGAAGGTCGTTTCCGTTATCCACAAAATGCAGCAGTTTGGAAAAATCCAACTTGCGTGCTTTTAAATTGATTTCCAAATCTTTTCGTATTTCAATCAAATCGGAACGACCGATAATTTCGTCCATGGTTTTGTAGCCGGCTTGCGCTAAATGTTCGCGTACTTCTTCGGCCAGAAAAGTAAAATAGTTCAATAAGTATTGGTATTTTCCTTTGAAACGTCCGCGAAGTTTTTCGTCTTGCGTCGCCACGCCTACCGGACAAGTATTCAAATGGCATTTGCGCATCATCACACAGCCCAGCACAATCAGGGCGCTCGTCGCAAAGCCAAATTCTTCTGCGCCCAACAAAGCCGAGATAATAATATCTTTACCGGATTTCAATTGACCGTCGGTTTGCAAGCGGACAAATCCCCGCAGGTTGTTCAAAACCAAGGTTTGCTGTGTTTCCGCCAAACCCAACTCACCCGAAGCGCCGGCGTGTTTAATCGAACTCATCGGACTTGCGCCCGTTCCGCCTTCCGAACCACTGATAAGAATCATATCGGCTTTGGCCTTGGCTACACCGGCGGCAATCGTCCCTACTCCACTTTCGGACACTAATTTAACGGATATACGCGCCTTCGGGTTGACGTTTTTCAAATCGAAAATCAACTGCGCCAAATCCTCAATAGAATAGATGTCGTGATGAGGCGGAGGCGAAATCAGGGTAATGCCCGGAATGGAATGGCGGGTTTTCGCAATAATCTTATCTACTTTGAATCCGGGCAACTGCCCGCCTTCGCCCGGCTTGGCGCCCTGTGCTACTTTGATTTGCAATTCGTCGGCATTGACCAGGTATTCGGTAGTTACCCCGAAACGTCCCGAAGCAATTTGTTTAATGGAAGAACGGCGGTTCAATCCGTCTTCTCCGATTACAAAACGGGCCGGGTCTTCGCCGCCTTCTCCCGTATTGCTTTGTCCGTTCAGGATATTCAACGCAATGGCCATTGCTTCGTGCGCTTCCCGGCTAATGGAACCGAACGACATGGCGCCGGTTACGAAACGTTTGGTTATTTCTTCTACCGGCTCTACATCGGCAATATCAATCGGATTCCGTTTATAGGTCATGAAATCGCGCAAAAATATCGGCTGCAATTTGTTATCGACAATAGCGGTATATTCCTTGAATTTTTTATAATCTCCCAAGCGGGTAGCTATCTGCAATTTGGAAATGGTTTCCGGATTCCAGGCATGAATTTCGCCGGTTTTCCGGAACGTATAAAGGCCTGCATTGTCCAACTGATGCGTAGCCGGCAATTTCGCGTCGGGAAGTTCGTCTTCGTTGAACGCTTCGCGGTGGGACAAGAGGGCTTCGCGCGCTATATCCGATAAATCAATGCCTTCCATCCGGGAAGTCATTTCGCGGAAATAGGTGTTCAGCACTTTTTGACTGATTCCGATAGCTTCGTAAATCTGCGCGCCCCGGTAACTTCTCAACGTAGAAATACCCATCTTGGAAAGCGCTTTCAATAAGCCTTTGTTAATTGCTTTAATATAATTTTTTTCAGCCGTATGATAATCCAACTGTATTTCATGCGTTTTTACTTTTTCATTCAGGACGGCAAAGGCCATATAGGGATTAACGGCAGTCGCTCCAAAACCAAATAAGAGTGAAAAATGATTCACTTCG
This sequence comes from Dysgonamonadaceae bacterium, assembly GCA_031276105.1. Taxonomy (GTDB): domain Bacteria; phylum Bacteroidota; class Bacteroidia; order Bacteroidales; family Azobacteroidaceae; genus Azobacteroides. The sequence continues at coordinate 2,828 of JAISNS010000214.1, read as the reverse complement.
CGGGCTTCGGCGGTTTCTACGACAATCGCAATCTGCATCCGTTTCCGTTTTTCAATCAAATGGTGATGAATAGCGGAAACAGCCAGCAAAGAGGGAATCGCCGCATGTTTAGCGTCCACGCCCCTGTCGCTCAAAATAATGTAATGAAAACCTTCGTCAACGGCTTTTTCGGCTTGCCGGCACAGGTTGTTTAAGGCTTCGGACAAAGCGGCTTCGCCTTTCTCTTCTTTTGTTACATTAAACAGCATGGGAACGGTTAACGAACGGAAACCTTTATATCCCAAGTGCGTCAATATGTCCAAATCCAGGTTATTGATAACCGGACTTTGGAGTTTCACCATTTTGCACAATTCCGGCGTAGGCGTTAATATGCTTGCGTTCTGACAACCGATATAGAGGGCGAGCGACATCACCAATTCTTCGCGAATCGGATCGATGGGCGGATTGGTTACCTGAGCGAATAACTGCCTGAAATAGTTAAATAAACGCTGCGGTTTAGCGGACAAAACAGCTAAAGGCGTATCGTTGCCCATCGAACCGATCGGTTCTTTTCCTTCGGTGGCCATGGGAATGATAATTTTCTCTATATCTTCTTTGGTGTAACCGAACGCTTTCAGTTGAACGGGCAGATTATCCACATCGTATTTAACGGTTCTCCCGGAAGAGATATTACTCAAACTGATGCGGTTTTTTTCCAGCCAGTCGCGGTAAGGATAAGCGGCGGCTAATTCGGCCTTCAATTCGGCGTCGTAGCGTACTTTTCCTTCCAAAGTATCGATCAGCAACATTTTACCGGGTTGAAGGCGGCCTTTTTCTTTTATTTCCGCGGCATCGAAAGGTAAGACTCCGACTTCGGAGGCAACGACCATAATATCGCCCTTCGTAATCAGATAACGCGCAGGACGCAAACCATTTCTGTCCAGCATACCTCCCGCATAGCGTCCGTCGGTAAACAAAAGAGTAGCCGGGCCGTCCCAAGGTTCCATTTCGATACTGTAATATTCGTAAAACGCTTTCAGATCGTCGGGTATCGGATTTTTACTGTTCCAACTTTCGGGTACCAGTACCGACATGGCATGTGGGATGGAAAGCCCGGCCATCACCATAAATTCCAGAACATTATCGAGCGAAGCGCTGTCGGACATTCCCGGTTGAATAATCGGGAAAATATCTTCGGGTTTCCCCAAACCGGGCGTTTTCAGGATACTTTCGCGCGCTTCCATCCAGTAGCGGTTGCCGCGGATGGTGTTGATTTCGCCGTTATGACCCAACAGGCGAAAGGGTTGCGCCAAATCCCAACTCGGAAAAGTATTCGTACTGAAACGCGAATGTACCAAAGCCAGTCCACTCGTAAAATAAGGATTGGTCAAATCCTTGAAATACTCGCGCAATTGGGTGGAAGTCAACATCCCTTTATACACAATCCGCTGGGTAGAAAGGCTTACGATATAGAAACTCCGTTTGTCGTCCAACGAAGATTTGAGGATTTTTTTCTCCATCTTTTTCCGGACAACGTATAATTTTCGTTCCAAAACATCGGGACGGTCTTCGCCGATAATAAAAACCTGCTTGATAACCGGTTCGTTCGCCCGGGAAATTTCGCCCAAAATATCACTGTTGACCGGAACGTCGCGAACGGCAAGCAGTTTCAAACCGTCCTGTTCAATGATATTTCGGAAAACTTCCATGCACAAAGCCGCCTGATCGGTATCCTGAGGGAGGAAAACCAATCCGGCGCCGTATTTTCCTTTTTCGGGGACAGGAATCCCTTGTAAAAGAATAAATTCGTGCGGAATTTGCAACGTAATTCCCGCGCCGTCGCCGGTTTTATTATCGGCGCTTTCCGCTCCCCGGTGGAGCATGTGTTCAAGAACTTGTAAACCTTTTTCTACGATATCATGGGATTTATTTCCATGTATATCCACTAATAAACCTACGCCACAAGCGTCGTGCTCGTATGCGGGATGATATAAACCTAATTCTTTCTCTTTCATTCTAAACAAAATATCCGATTTTATTTCAAAAAGGGGGAGCAAATGTAGCTATTTTATTTCTATTACACAAATAATAATTTCATTTTACTTAAAATCATTTTGGAATAGCTACAAATTTACTTTTAAGTAGCGTTCATCTGTCAATTTGATTGGGATTTTTAGCCGGATTTGAGTTTGTTTCATGTTTCCTGTCATTGCGGGCTTGACCCGCAATCCCCTTTTCTCAACCCTGTCATTGCGGGCTTGACCTCATAGCCGTCAGGCTAATCGCCGTAAATACCTCATTTTCACCTAATTTCTTCCAACAAAACAACCTCAGTAGCAAGTGATGCAATAGATATTCCCCGACCTCATTAACCTCATTATTCATTTCCATTGCTACTGAGGTGGTTTTGTTAAATAAAATTAGGTGAAAATGAGGTTCTTGCTCGCTAACCTGACGGCTATGGGCTTGACCCGCAATCCCCTGATTAAATGTTCTGCGTTTTTCAGGAGATTCCGCGTCAAGCGCGGAATGACAGGGGCTTTCAGGGAATCCCGTGTCAAGCACGGGATGACAGCGGTGCACGGGATGACAGCGGTGCACGGGATGACAACGGCGCATGGGATGACCACGGCGCATGGGATGACAGGGGCGCTCAACAAGGGGGCAAGCCCCCTTGTTGGTATAGAATCCGCGATCATCCGCCCCATCCGTGTCATCCGCGTTCCATTGTTCACGGGATGATTGCGCTAACGATTTCGCTCCAGGGGCCTTTTTCGCCGCGGGTATTTTCCCAGCAGAGGCAGAACCAGACGGTTTTGCCGCGTTCGTGCTCTTCAAATTCGAGGGTG
>JAISNS010000188.1 GCA_031276105.1 Dysgonamonadaceae bacterium | reverse complement strand
CCGAATCTCTTTTGGGGATAAGACAGGTATTATTTTTTCTGATATATATGTATTCCGCGCGCGCGGTGTGTGTGTACGCATAATTCTGTTAACTTCCAAGCTTTGGAAGTTAATAATACGTAATAAACTGTAAATTTCGGAAGCTGCCATATTTATTGTTGTTTTACAAAAACCGCTGCAAATATAATTCAATAAATCAAATTATGCAAATGTTTTTGAAAAAAGTTGACGAGTTAAGAAATAAACAAGTGACGAGAGATGCAAGGTGCATAGACGAGGTTCTACCTGCCGGAATAGATGGAACAAGCAGAACCTCGTCACAAGGGGGAACTTCTCGGTATAATTTGACAACACAGAAAACCGCAGAGTTACAAGGGGATATAATTTTATTTGCAGATTTAAGATCATTTTCGAAAAAAAAATGGAAAAAAATTTTTTTCTTTCAAATAATCTATTTACCTTTGTCGCACATTTGAGTTCTTTACAACAGTTTTATTTCTTTCTTCGAGTTTTTATTCGTTTTAGTACTTAAGCCTGTATAATCCTCATCTGATTTTAATTATTTTTTTATTTACTATTTTATTTTTTTTTAGAAAATGAACATTTTCATTGCAGGTTTGAGTTTCAAAGTAAACGACACCGATTTATTAAATTTATTTGAAGAGTACGGAACAATTTCATCCGCGAAAGTAATCACCGACCGTCAATCAGGCAGGTCTAAAGGCTATGGATTCGTTGAAATAGACGATAGCGAAGCCGCTAACAAAGCAATTGCCGAATTGAACGGCGCGGAATACGATGGAAGAACAATTTCCGTTTCTGAAGCAAGACCCCGCGAAGAACGCCCAAGACGCGAATTTAGTAGCAGCAACCGAGGTGGAGGTTATAGCCGGAGTAGATATTAATAGTTGATTCAATTAAGAATTAATTATTAAATCTTTTAAAAAGCAAAAATCGTCATTTTTTATAAATGGCGATTTTTCTTTTTTATTACAACCGTTCTTCTATCCACCGGCGGGCATTTACGAATGCTTCTATCCACGGGCTTACTTCGTCGTTTTTCCTGTTGGAAGGATAATGCGCCCATTGCCAAGGAAATATTGAACGTTCCAAATGTGGCATCATTGCCAAATGCCTTCCGTCTTTAGTACACAAACCGGCAACCGAATAGTCCGATCCGTTCGGATTGCCCGGATAAGCGTCGTAAACATATTTGGCCACAATATGGTATTTTTTTTCTTCTACCGGCAGATGGAATTTTCCCTCGCCATGAGCGACCCATATACCTAATTTAGTTCCTGCGAGGGTTTGGAGCATCACCGATTTATTTCGGGGAATCTCGACGGAAATAAAGGCCGATTCGAATTTGCGGGAATCGTTATGTTGCATAATGGGCTTTTGTACGTGTTTGGGATTGATGAGATTCAATTCCATCATTAATTGGCAACCGTTGCATATACCTAAACTTAAAGTGTCGGTACGTGCATAAAAATTGAGTAAAGCGTTTTTAGACCGTTCGTTATAAAGGAATGCTCCCGCCCACCCTTTTGCTGAACCTAAAACGTCGGAATTGGAAAATCCTCCGCAGAAAACAATCATATTTATATCTTCCAACGTTTCGCGTCCGGCGGCTAAGTCGGTCATGTGAACGTCTTTCACATCAAAACCGGCCAAATAGAGTGAATAGGCCATTTCCCGCTCGCCGTTCGTTCCCTTTTCCCGGATGATAGCCGCTTTGATTCCGGATGGCGACTTCCGGTCGAACGAAAGTCCGTATTGCGCCGGCGTTCCCGTAAACGATTTGTTGAAACGGAAAGATAGCGTTTGCTGTTTATAATTTTCAAAACGAGCTTTGGCACAGGCGTCGCCGCTTTGTTTACGGTCTAATAAATAAGACGAAGTAAACCATACGTCGCGCAGGTAATCAATATCGAAATGATAGCGGACATTATTTTGAGTCAGCAAGATATGCCGTTCTGAAGTAGGCCGGCCGATCCGGGCGAACCCAATATTTTGTTCGTTCAATAAATCTTCGACCGCTTTCCTGTTTTCCACCTGAATAAGAATACCCGGATTTTCACTGAAAAGGATTTTTACCAAATCGCTTTCTTTCAGGCTATCCAAATTGATTTCGATGCCTCCTTCTACATTCCCGAAACACATTTCCAAAAGGCACGTAATCATGCCTCCTGCCGAAATATCGTGTCCGGCAATGATCAAATTCTGTTCTATCAAATTCTGAACGGTATTAAAGGCATTTTTGAAATATTCGCTGTCTTTTACGGTTGGAACTTCATCGCCCAAACGGTTTAAAGATTGGGCAAAGGCCGATCCGCCTAATTTGAACGAGTCAAAAGAAAAATCAATGTAATAGATCGAACTTATCCGTTTGTTGATAAGCACGGGCGAAACGATTTTCCGAATGTCCGAAATTTCGGCGCCGGCTGAAATGATGACGGTTCCCGGCGAATACACTTTTTCGGCGCCGTATTTTTGTGTCATAGACAAAGAATCTTTACCGGTCGGGATATTGATTCCCAAACTGCAGGCAAAGTTGGAACAGGCTTTTACAGCTTCATACAGACGGGCGTCTTCGCCCGGATTTTTGCATGGCCACATCCAATTAGCGCTCAGGGAAACGCTTTTCAATTGATTTTTCAAAGGTGCAAAAACAATATTGGTCAACGCTTCGGCGACGGCCATTACCGAACCGGCTCCGGCGTCAACTAAAGCTACTTGGGGAGCGTGTCCGATGGAGGTGGCAATTCCGGCTTTTCCCCGGTAATCAAGGGCGACAGCGCCTAAATCGCTCAACGGCAACTGGATTTCACCTTGACATTGTTGACGGGCTACCTTTCCGGTTACCGAACGGTCAACTTTGTTGGTCAACCAGTCTTTGCAGGCGACGGCTTCTAATTGTAAGACATTTTCCAAATATTCATGCAAATATTTCACATCGTATTCGATACCTTTGAATTGCTCGCTAATTGTCATGTCGTTCATGACGGTACGGGGCGGTTTGCCGAAAAAGTCGCTCAACTGCATATCCAACGGTTTTTGTCCGTCGCTTTGGCGGAATACCAGTTGCATATTGCCGGTAGTTTCCCCGGCAAGGTATATCGGCGACCGTTCGCGTTCGGCAATTGCCTGTACCCGTTCCACATCTTTCGTTTGGAGGAGTAATCCCATTCGTTCCTGACTTTCGTTTCCGATGATTTCTTTGGCCGACAGGGTTGGGTCGCCGACAGGAAGTTGACTCATATCAATTTCGCCGCCAATGGTTTCGACCAATTCGGAAAGGCAGTTCAGATGTCCTCCGGCGCCGTGGTCATGAATGGAAACAATCGGATTATTGTCCGATTCGGCTAAGGTACGGATAACATTTGCTACCCGTTTTTGCATTTCGGGATTCGCCCGTTGTACGGCATTCAGTTCAATTCCGCTGGTATATTCGCCGGTATCGACCGACGAAACGGCGCCTCCTCCCATACCGATGCGGTAATTATCGCCGCCGAGCACTACTATTTTTTCTCCGGGTTGGGGTTCGCCTTTGAGAGCGTCTTTTTTAGCGGCATATCCGATTCCTCCGGCCAACATAATTACCTTGTCGTAAGCAAATTGTTTCCGATTTTCTTCGTGTTCGAAAGTAAGGACGGAACCGCAAATAAGCGGTTGTCCAAATTTGTTGCCGAAATCGGAAGCTCCGTTGGAAGCTTTGATAAGTATCTGTTCAGGGGTTTGATAGAGCCATTTACGGGGCGGCATTGCATTTTCCCATTCGCGTTCGTCTTCCGTGCGGGGATAAGCGGTCATATAGACGGCTGTTCCGGCTACGGGCAAGGAAGCTTTTCCTCCGCCTAAGCGGTCACGGATTTCACCTCCGGTTCCGGTAGAAGCACCGTTGAACGGTTCTACGGTTGTCGGAAAATTGTGGGTTTCGGCTTTCAACGAGATAACCGTTTCGATAGCTTTGGTTTCAAAGAAATCGGGTTTATCGCCCGAACGGGGAGCAAATTGTTCGACGACAGGCCCCTGATTGAAAGCGACATTGTCTTTGTATGCCGAAATCAAGTGGTTGGGATTTAGTTGGGAGGTTTTTTTAATCAACTGAAACAGCGTTGTTTCCTTTTCTTCTCCGTCGATGATGAATGTTCCGTTGAATATTTTGTGGCGGCAATGTTCGGAATTGACTTGCGAGAATCCAAACACTTCGCTGTCGGTAAGTTTGCGGCCTAATTTTTCGCTGACGCTATCTAAATAGTCAATTTCTTCCGGGTTTAAGGCCAATCCTTCGTGTTGATTGTAGGCGGCAATATTGTCGATGTAAATGACAGGGTCGGGTTTTTTGTTAATTGTGAAAACATTTTGCCCGATGCCGTTATATATTTTTTGAAGCATGGGGTCGTAAGTAATATTTTTGTCTTCCGCGATAAGAAATTCTTCTATTCTTACAATTCCTGTAATTCCCATAATCCGGGTTATTTCAACTGCATTTGTGCTCCACGGGGTAATCATTTCGCGCCTCGGACCAAGCAAACGGACATCTATATTTTTTTTGTTTAAAAACTCGGCGTTACCAAATAACCAGACTAATTTTTTCGTATTACTTTTCGTAAGTTTTTCCGCCGAATCTACTACGATAATGGAATGAGTAAGCGTTTTAAAAAACAGAATCATTTCAACAGAGAATTTATGATTGATATACTATTTGCATCAGGCGACAAAAGTAATAAAAAAAGTCTCTTCTACGAAGAGACCTTTCATTTTTTATCTTAAAAAACGGAAAAATGATTAACTTTTTTTTCCACATGATTTGTTTTTTGCGATAGCATCCTTTTTAACTGCACAATTTTCTTTTTCTTTTTTAGTTGTACTTTTCGCATTTTTTTCAGCGGTGCATCCGGAACTTTTCTTATCGGCGCAACAGGCTTTTCCTGTTTTTTCCGCATCCTTAGCGTCTTTTTTCTCACACTTTTCCTTTTTTTCTTTGCAGCATTCTTTGGTTGTGTTATCTTGCGCTACAACTCCTGCAGAAATACCCAATACTGCTACTACCATTAACGAGAATACAATTTTCTTCATACTTTTAAATGATAAAATTTAATTGACAAATAGGCTACAAAGGTAGCGTAAAATTTTAAATTAGTATCATAGAGAATCTTAATTATGCGTAAAAAGAGTTATCAATAATATGAAACAGCTATTTATGCGCTTATCGCATGA
>JAISNS010000172.1 GCA_031276105.1 Dysgonamonadaceae bacterium | reverse complement strand
ACGCATTTGTTGGAGGGTGGAGCCAATTTACGGGCTATTCAACAGATGCTGGGGCACGAACAAATTACGACTACCGAAATTTATACCCATTTGGACAGGGATTTCCTGCGAAGCGAGATTCTGGAACATCATCCGAGAAACAAACGAACAAGTTGAGTTATCCCCAAATAAACATTAAGTCCTGTATAAAGGGAAAAAAGATGCGTCGGGAACATTTTCTCCGAAACGCCGGAATAACAAAGAATCGTAAACCGGTTGGTTGTGAATGTATTTCCAAATTTTGAACGGATGATATTGCTTGGAAAATTGGGATTTAAATAGAAAAAGCGAATCGTTATCGTTCCATATTCCACCGCCTAAATGCAACGTATGAAAACCTTGCTTCACCCCCCATAGACGGACTTCGTCCCAAACTAATTTTAAGGGACTTAAGTATAAAAACTCATTACGGGTTGCGCTCAGGTGCGCCTGTATGATGCCGTTGCAAAAAGAACAAAGAGAACCGCTTACCGGTTGGCCTTCGTAAAAAGCCAGCATAATAAAAGAATCAATCGAATTTAAAAAATTATAAAAATATTCAGCCGGAAAAAAGTAAATAGAAGAGGCTTTCACTCGATTCATCGTTTCTTCGTAAATTGTTATAAACGAATCAATTTCTTCCTTTGAAGAGGCCTTTCGCACAACGGCGCCTTTTCTTTTTAATTTATTAATTGCGTTTTTCAGTGAATGAGCGTATGGCCTTTTTTGTTCGCTTAGCGGCAATGTCAAATCAATTCCGATCGTATGTGTAGCGCCCGAAATAGCGCCGATACCTTCCAGCAAACGGGATTGGGTAGAAAATAACGAATGTAAACGGGAAAAAGCCGAAACAATCCGGTTCGAATCAAAAAAATATTTCAGTTCGGCTTGAAAACCGGCAATTGATTCCGGAGCCGGATTTTTTCTCTTCGTCAAAGGCCCTGCATAACCATAGACAGATGTAATATCTTTATAATCAGTTCCATCTATATTTCGTACAATTACCGGCATTGCCAAGGTATCCCAATTATTCCGGTAATAGAGCAAGAGAGGAGTCCCTGAACGATCCAAACGATGGTATTCGGACAAAAAATAAAAATCATATTCATTCATGGAACAAACGATTTTATTCCACTTTTCGCGGTTGGTCAATGAAATTATTTCAAACATTAATAGGCGTTTTGCTCTCCTTTGAACATATTGATAATGGTTACGAAAATTATTTTCAAGTCTAAGAGGAAAGTCCAGTTTTCCAGATACCAGACATCGTATCTCACACGGCCTTCCATTTGCTCCATTGTTTTTGTTTCTCCGCGATAGCCATTCACTTGCGCCCAACCGGTTATACCGGGTTTAACCAAGTGGCGCACCATGTATTTATCTATGATCGTCGAATACAGTTCGGTATGCTTCAACATGTGGGGACGCGGCCCGACGACACTCATATCGCCTTTCAAAACATTATAGAACTGAGGAATTTCATCTAAATTGGAACGTCTCAAAAACCGGCCGATCCAAGTGGTTCTGGGGTCTTCCTTTTCTGCCTGTTTTTCGTCGGCCATTTCGTTTTGCTTCATCGACCTGAACTTGTAACAGTTAAAATCTTTTCCATAAATGCCTGTACGAACTTGTTTGAAGATGACAGGGCCGCGCGATGATATTTTTATTAAAAGACCCAATATCACATATAATACCGGAAAAAGCGTAATAAGAAAGATGAAGGAGAAAAAAAAGTCGAAAGTTCTTTTAATTATTTGATTATAAGCAAGCTGCAACGGCTCAATACGGACGGCCATTACCGGCAGCGATTCTATACTTTCCAATGTAAGACGCCTTTTCACATAACGCGAAAACTCCGGGATAATATAAAACCGTACCATATTTTTCTCTGCGAAATTAAAAATTCGCATAATTTTTTCATCTTTCGAATTGGGAAGCGTACAATAAATTTCGTCAATACTGTTTTTCAGAACAAAATCTTCCACTTCGTGAGTCATTCCGAGATAATTCGGTAATGTATTCTTCAACAATATATTATCATCAAAAAAACCATAAATGTGGAATCCATAATCATTTTCTTTCTTCATTTCTGCATAAAGATTCATCCCATTTTTTCCTGCCCCTACGATAATTACTCGTTTATAATTTTTTCCGGTACGCCGGTAATGCTTCAATGATTCGCGTGCAAAAATTCGCCAACACGGAAAAATAATAAATAAAGCAAAATAAAAATACAAAATGAAATACATGGGAAATTGATTGATATCGTCCAATTTCAAAAAAAACAGGCAGGTAAAAAATAAAATAGCATGCATGGCCACCACCGATAAAGAGCGTTGTACAACTTTGTCGGCATACATAACCGGCTTGTAAATCCAAATAGGTACAAAATAAACGGCAAAAAAATAACAAAAATTAAGCAAAAGAGCTATTATTCTAATTTTAGAATTAAAATCCTCTATTTTGTAAACTCCTGTTAACTGATAAACAGTAAAAAATATTAAATTTAAAATGAATAAATCGCCTATACCAATCAGCCATTTAATCAAAAAACCATATCCTCTTTTATCCCTCACCATAATTTTTTACACAATGTTGCTGTGAGAATGCAAAGGTATATATATTTTTACATATATTCAAATGAACAGGAAGAGAAAGCAAAACCGGAAAATTTATATCTCCAAAATTTTATTAATAGAAAATTTTTTACGTCCTTTGTACGAATTAAAGTTATTATTTATGAAACCATTCAAAAAGTCGAAAAACTTATAATTCATAACTCATGATGAAACTTTTATTAATCAGTAATTCCACGAATCCCGGCGAAGAATATCTGAGTTGGCCGCAGGAAGCGATAAAATCTTTTTTAGGTGAAACGTCCGTTACGGCGCTGTTTATTCCCTATGCAGCCGTTACTTTCGGTTTTGACGAATACGAAGCCAAAGTAGAACGCCGGTTTTCCGGCTTGGGACATCACGTAAGCAGTATTCACCACGCATCGAATCCCATACAAGCCGTCGAAGAAGCCCGGACGATTGTTGTGGGAGGAGGCAATACATGGCAACTGGTGCAGATGTTGCACGACTACGGTTTAATGGAACCTGTCCGCAAAAAGGTGGAAGCCGGAACGCCTTACATCGGCTGGAGCGCCGGAAGTAATGTGGCCTGTCCCACTTTGCGGACAACCAACGATATGCCGATTGTTGACCCGCACGGATTCAACACCTTGAATCTTATTCCTTTTCAAATCAATCCGCATTACCTGGATGTTCACCCCGAAGGATTCGGCGGAGAAACCCGCGAAATGCGTATCAACGAATTTATCGAAGTCAATCCGGATATTTATGTGCTTGGATTGCGCGAATCTACGTTGTTGAAAAGAGACGGACAACTATTGAAACTTGCCGGAAATAAAACCGCCCGCCTGTTCAGGAAAGGCGAAACGCCACGGGAACTAACTCCGGACGACGATTTATCTTTTTTGCTGATGGAACGCGGATGAAGCGGATGATCGCGGATTTTTTTTTGTTATCCGCCTTCCATCAGCATCGCTTCGCGCCACTCATAATTCATAACTCGTAATTCATAACTCTAATAGGCACATAATATCGGAAAAATTACATATCTTTGTGCGTATTTTTTAAACAGAATAAATAATTAATTAAAGATTAAACAATTATGGATGCACAAAAAGTGGACATGTTCATTATGTCGAACAACAAGTTTTTCGACAGTTTTCAATTACACGCAATCAAAGATCAGTTGATCAACCTGCCCGAAGAAAAATGGGTCAGAATCCAAGTTCTTCAATTCAAAGACCCGACTACGACGCTCATCGTATCTATCCTTGCCGGATCTCTTGGAATCGACCGTTTCCTGATCGGCGATGTAGGCTTGGGTATCGGTAAGTTAATTACTTGCGGCGGACTCAGTATCTGGGCGATTGTCGACTGGTTTCTGATTCAGGCGGCTACCAAAGAAAAGAATATGCAAACCTTGCAAGAAGCGTTGCTTTATTAATATAAAGCGCTTATGACAAAAAAGAAATTATATCTTTTTCTTATTGTCATCTGTACGATAGGGTATGTGTGGCTGTTTTGGAGTCATTATTATTATCCCAACGTGGAGAGTTGTTTATTTCATCGAATCACGCACGTACCTTGTCCTTCTTGCGGTTCCACCCGTTCGGTGTTTGCCCTGTTACACGGAGAATTTGCCGGCGCTTTCTATTATAATCCCTTGGGATATTTGATTTTTTTATTGATGCTGTCATTGCCTGTATGGGTGATTTATGATCTTGTCAGCCGGAAAGAAACTTTGCTCCGTTTTTATTTATATATCGAATCACTATTCAAAAAACGTTACATTGCCGTTCCCTTTATCCTGTTCATTTTAGGTAACTGGATCTGGAATTTTTTCAAATATTTATGAACACTTCCCATTACATTTATGAAGAAGAAGCGGAAAAAGCTTCCTATGCCTACCTGATGAGTACGATTATTGTAATCATCGGGCTTCCGATGCCGATCATCAACGTGATTGCCAGCGTGATGTTTTATGTTGCCAACCGGCGCAAAACGTATTTTATCCGGTTTCACTGTTTGCAATCCATGCTATCGCAACTGTCTGTTGTTCCGCTCAATTCCATTGGAGTAGGGTGGACGATTTCCATCCTTACCGGATACAGCCAGCTCTCGAACCTTTATATTGCTTACATTATTACCATTTTCGGGTTCAATGTTGTAGAATTTATCGCGTCGCTCTATGCTGCGGTTCGGGTTCGTAAAAAGGTTGACGTCCGGTTTTGGATTTTCGGGCCGATGACCGAACTTTTTTGCAAAAATTCTCCCCGAAACGATACGCATTTTTAATTTTAACTTTTAATTTTTCTCATGAAAAAAGTAATTATTCAATTTTGTACTTTTGGTTTTATTTTCTTAGGCATTTGGTTTTTACTTGCGCAGGTCGATTACATCCGTATTTTCCAAATCAAAGAAAAGGCAACGCAACTGGAAGAGTCGTTAGGCAATTTTTACATGGATATAATCACCCAAAGCAACAAAGAAATACGGAAAAAAGAAATATCGGAGCCGATTCGGAAAATAAAAGACCGGATTTGCGAAGATAACGGCATCGACGCGGAAAGTATTCAACTCCACGTGATACAAAGCGGCGAAGTCAATGCTTTTGCCCTGCCGGGGCGTCATATTGTTGTCAATTCGGAATTGATTTTGTTTTGTCAAAATGCGGAAGAAGTCGCCGGCGTATTGTCGCACGAAATCGCTCACATCCAAAAAAACCATATCATGATGAAGTTGAGTAAGGAAATCGGTTTTTCGGCATTGACGGCCATGTTAAGTTCCGGCAACGGCGGCGTGGAAAGCCTCCGGATACTGACTTCTACCGCATACGACCGGCAAATCGAAGACCAAGCCGACGAAACGGGAGTGGAATATATGCAAAACAGTCAAATCAATCCGGCGCCTTTAGCCGATTTTATGTACCGCTTGTCGGCAGAAGAAAGCGCGCTGCAAAAACAACTGACCTTTATCAGTACGCATCCCGAAACGGAAGAAAGAGCAAAAAAAATACTTGATTTACAACAGAAAAAGCAGATAGAATATCTTCCGGTTTTGTCCGATTCCATCTGGAAACAATTGCAAAAAGAAATAAAGGAAATTAGGAATTAGGAATTACGCGAAGCGGCGTTGATTCGTATCCGACAAACCGCCATTGTAAGGCGCCAGCTCCGTTAACTCCAACGCATAATTGGACAGTAATCCCGAAGTGATTTTGGATTTGTCCAACAATATAAATGAAACCGCCCTATTTATGTGCCACAATTTGAATTATACACAACAGGTTGGACGAATTGGAGATTATACTTCTCGCAACAAAATTTTATAGCAGTATGTAAAATATTAAATACAAAATATTTATTCTTTTTTACCGGGGTAAAAATACGATGCCCTAAAAAAAATCGGGAACAAACTGTAACATTTTTCTTTTTCACCCGTCTTTAAAAA
>JAISNS010000168.1 GCA_031276105.1 Dysgonamonadaceae bacterium | reverse complement strand
CCGGCTTTGTCGATGTTGTTGAAAATCGGCTCGAAATTGACGTAGCCGTTGGGAATCAATTCCGCTTCATCTTTGATGTGCAAAGCGAGGAAGCGTCCCGGATATTTTTCAAACAGGGTGGCAGCTTCGTAACCGCCTTTTTTACACCAGTAAACATCCAATTCAAAGAACACGTTTTCGGGATTGGTGTGTTGAACCATGTAATCGTACATCACCGTGCCGTCGTCGTACACCTTTTCAAATTCGTAAGCGTGATTGTGGTAGCCGAATTTCAATCCGGCGGCTGCGCATCGTTCGCCGATTTGGTTGTAGTAATCGCAAATAGCCTGCAAACCGTCCACCGTTTCGGGCGTCGGCATCGACGGCGCTACGATGAGTTTCATGCCGGCGGCTTTGTGCGTTGCAATGCACTTGTCCCACCAAGCCCAAACGTCGTCCATGTTATCCGTCATATCCTGACGCACGTGACAGGAAATGGCGGCAAGACCGGCCGCTTCTATTTTCGCTTTGAATACTTCGGGAGTCATTCCGTAGATCAAGCCGTCCCAATAGCTTGCCGTTTCTACGTATTTATACCCCATCTGCCCGATTTTAATGATGACGGAATCAATGTTTTCATTGTTTTTCCCGATGTCATCCCGCAAAGAATACATTTGAATACCAATGTTTTTCTCTACTTTCTCTACTTCCTTTTTTTTCCCTGCGTTGCAGGAAACAAGTACAAAAACGGTCAATAACAGACCCATCCAATTAATTGTTTTCATGTGTCATTTTAATTTTAAAGTGATAAAAAATTTATTATTTATTAGATATTTAAATATTAGATAAAAAGAAGATAGAAAAGACGATAAAGACTCTCCTAATTCTTAATCTCTACGTAATTTTGCGCTTCGTCGTCCCATTCAAATTCCGTACCGGTTGGCGCGGAAAAAATCAAGTCTAAAGCCGGATTGATCGACAGCATTTCTTCCGGGTAAACGGCTTCCGTATGCGCCGGATGGTCGAGGTATTCTTCGTCTTCGTCGCCGTAGAGGAAGCGCCAACCGCTGTCGATGTTTGTTTCGGGGGTGTCGCGATAACAGTAGCCGATGTGGTCGGCTTCCAATGCCCGCCGGGAAACGTAGGCGTATTTTCGTATTTCCTGTTTCTCCTGCTTCTCGGGAACGTCGTCTTTTGTCTGTTCGTCCATAGTGTTTTATTTTTTATTTTAAGATATATTAAAATTTACTGTCATTGCTTGCATGTTCGCCGCCAGTGGAATGTGGATCAATTTTAAAAAATCCGCGAGCATCCGCTTAATCCGTTTCATCCGCGTTCCATTTTTTTTCATCCGAAATCGTCGAACATCAGCATTTCCGGCGGCACGCCCAGATTGTCCAGCATCGTTTTGACGGCGTTTGCCATCGGGCCGGGGCCGCACATATAATATTCAATATCTTCGGGCGCGTCGTGACGAATCAAATAGTTGTCGTAAATAACCTGATGAATAAATCCGGTGTATCCCGTCCAGTTGTCTTCGGGCAACGGCTCGCTCAACGCAATGTTGAACGTGAAATTGGGAAATTCTTTTTCAATCCGGCGAAAATCTTCTTCGTAAAACAGTTCGTTCTTCGAGCGCGCGCCGTACCAGTAAGAGATTTTGCGGCCGGTCGTTTTCAGGGTATGGAAAAGGTGCAGCAACTGCGAACGCAAAGGAGCCATGCCTGCGCCTCCGCCGATGTACAGCATTTCGCGCGAAGTATCGAGGATATGAAAATCGCCGTAAGGGCCGGACACGTTGACTTTATCGCCGGGTTTCAGGCTGAAAATATAGGAAGAGCAGATGCCCGGCGGGATTCCGGTTTTCCACGTTCCGGTTGAGCGATCGAAAGGCGGCGTGGCGATGCGGATGTTGAGCATCACGATGTTGCCTTCCGCCGGATAGTTCGCCATCGAATAGGCGCGGACGTTCTCTTCCGTATTTCGGGCGGTCAACGTCCACATATCGAACTTGTCCCATTCTTGCTTGAAACGGTTGACGTCCTGTCCATTGACCGGACGGGCTTCGATATTGAAATTGCTGAAAGCGGCTTCGTAACGGGGCACTTTGATTTGAATGTACGACCCCGGTTTGAAGTTCAGGTGTTCGCCGGCGGGCAGTTTCACGACAAATTCCTTGATGAAAGAGGCTACATTGTAATTGGAAACGACTTCACATTCCCATTCTTTTACGCCGAAAACTTCTTCCGGAACGCGGATGCTTAAGTCTTCTTTTACTTTGGTTTGGCATCCCAATCGCCAGTGGTCTTTGATTTGTTTTCGGGAGAAAAATCCCGTTTCGGTAGGCAGGATTTCCCCGCCGCCTTCCAAGACTTGGCAACGGCATTGCCCGCAAGTTCCTCCGCCTCCGCAAGCGCTGGAAAGGAAAATGCCGCCCGATTGCAGGGTGGATAAAAGGCTGCCGCCCCGCGTTACGTTTAGCTCTTTTTCTTCATTTATCAGGATTTTAACGTTGCCGGAAGGCATCAGCCTGCTTTTGACGAACAATAGCAAGCCTACCAATAACACTGTTATCAGCAAAAAAACAAGCGTGCCGGTCAATATTGTCATATTCAGCTGTTTAATACAATTATTTATAGTGGATAAAACAGAGGCCAAAGGTATAACTTTTTTCGCAATGCAGCAAATAGAATCGAGTAACTTTGTGTACGGTTGATATTTTATGTATAATTTTGTTCCGATTTTTTTAATTAAAAAATTTTCTCTATTTTTGCCGATGATTAATATTTAAGTACTATATGTGATGCAAATTTCATTCGAAAATAATAGTTTAAATACCTTTTTTAACTTCCAAAGTTTGGAAGTTAACGGATATTTCTTAGAGAGAGAGAGAGAGAGAGAGAGAGAGAGAGAGAGAGACTCACGCGCGCGAATGTAATAAATTTAATTTTAAAAAGCAAGTTCTGCTTACTCCTGAATGAGAAAGTAGGCGATTTGTTAAAAACCATTATCCAACCTTTGGGAAGGGATTTATTCCTTTTCCGAAGGGTTTTTTTATTTAATTTGAAATCAGGAAGGCTTAAAATTGGAAAAATAAAATAACATGAAAACACGATTTTTTATTTTATTGATAGCCTTTGTGTCCATTGAAAACTATTGTAAAGGACAGGATTTGGAACCGGTAGAAGGCATAAACGGCAAACACGGTTTTATTGATAAAACCGGCAAAGAAATCATTTCGTGTAAATATGATAATGTCCGGCCGTTTTCCGAAGGTCTTGCGCTTGTAAGATTGAAAGACAAATATGGCTTTATCGACCAAACGGGTAACGAAATCATCTCGTGTAAATACGATGCTGCATGGTCATTTTCCGAAGGATTTGCACTTGTAAAAATGGCCGGCAAATACGGCTTTGTTGATAAAACCGGCAAAGAAATCGTTTTGTATAAATATGATAGCGCTTGGCCGTTTTCCGAAGGATTTGCGCTTGTAAAATTGAACGGCAACTATGACTTTATTGATAAATCGGGTAACGCAATCATCTCGTGTAAATATGATGGCGCATGGTCGTTTTCCGAAGGTCTTGCACTTGTAAGATTGAACGGCAAATACGGGTTTATCGACCAAACGGGTAACGAGAGCATCCCGTGTAAATACGGTGGCGCATGGATGTTTTCCGGAGGACTTGCCCCGGTAGAATGGAACGGTAAATGGGGGTTTATCAGCAAGACAGGTAAAGAAATCATTTCCTGTAAATATGATTATGCAAATGGTTTTAACGAACATTTAGAAGGTTTGGCTTTGGTAAAATTAAATGGTAAATATGGCTTTATTAACAAAACAGGCAATGAAATTATCCCCTGTAAATACGATGCCGCCGGTTTTTTTTTGAAAGACTTGAACCGGTAAAATTGAAGAGTGAACGCCTTTACTTTGATAAAATACGGAAATGTACTAAAGAATGATATCCTTAATCCGTGAGAGAGTCACGCGCGTAATCTAAAAAATTTAATTTTAAAAAGCAAGTCCTGCTTACTCCAAAATGGGAAGGTGGACAATTTGTTAAAAAACGCTATGCAACCTTCGGAAGAGGATTTATTCCTTACCGGAGGATACTAAAAAATGGTACGCCAATGCCAAAAGCACAGGCGAGATTACGCTCAAATCGTTGAGCGTTGAACAACCTTTAGAGTATTGGATAATTTATAGAAGAAAGCTAAATTTTCAGCCGAATATTTGCATAATTTGATTTATTGAATTACATTTGCAGCGGTTTTTGTAAAACAACAACAAAGAATATGGCAGCTTCCGTAAATTACAGTGTATTATGTATTCTTAACTTCCAACGCTTGGACGTTAACGGAATTATGCTACACACACACACACACACACCCACACACACACACACACAACAGCAGGTTCAAGGCTAAAGGCAAAAGGTACAGGGGAAAGACTACAAGGTATAAGGGAGGTACAAGGGATAAGGTACAAGGTACAGGATACGCGGCTTTGCCGTTCCTGTACCTTTTGCCTTTTGCCCTGCACCTGGTCTTGCACCTTTTGCCTTTTACCTTGCACCCTATTTTTTATAAATCAACTAATATTTTTTATTTATTATGTCAACAATTTTGCACAGAATCAAGGCGTATCTGTTCGATAACCCCTTGACCAAAGATGACGTAAACGATTACGTCGCAAGAGTGAGTTCGGAAAAATCGTTAAGTATCGAAGACGTAGCAGAATCTGCCGCTTCGCGGGGCGGAGCCGACATTTCGGCGCAGGCAATGAGCCATG
>JAISNS010000151.1 GCA_031276105.1 Dysgonamonadaceae bacterium | reverse complement strand
ATACGCAAGCGGTGACGGTTGTCGCCATTCCTGCCACTCCCGGAACGATTAGTTTTTCATCTACTGAGATATGCGCGGGTGCTACATTTACCGCCACTGTAGCTGATGTAGAACACGCTGCGAGTTATGAATGGACATTGCCCGACGGCCTGAGTTTCGTCGGCGCTTCTAACGGCGCTACGATTACGATTCGCGGAAATACTGTCAAAACTTATGCTGCCAATTCGATTTCCGTAAAGGCGAAGAACTCGTTCTGCAGCAGTGGCCTGAGCTACAATACGCAAGCGGTGACGGTTGTCGCCATCCCTGCCACTCCCGGAACGATGACTTTATCAGCTACTACGATATGCGGCGTCGGTACTACATTTACCGCCACTGTTCCCAATGTAGCTGGTGTTAGTTATGTTTGGTCATTGCCTGCCGGGCTGTCAGGCTCTTCTACCAGCAATTCGATTACGATTCGCGGAGATGTTGCCAAAACTTATTCGGCCGGTTCGATAACGGTTCATGCGATGATTTCTTCATGTGCCGGCGCTACGAGTGTCAGTGCGCAAACTGTGACTGTTGCCGCCATACCTGTCATCACCGGCGATATAACTTTTTCAACTACTGCGCTATGCAAAACTAATCAAAATTTTACTGCCACTATACCTGCTGTAACCGGCGCTACGAGCTATGAATGGACGGTACCAACAGGATTGACTATTCAAGGCGATGCTACCGGCAATTCGATTACGATTCGCGGAACTGCTGTAGGAACTTATTCTGCCGGTTCGATTTCCGTTCGTGCGCTGACTCCTTCTTGCTCCAGCGCTCCGAAAGCCAGTACGCAAGATGTGACTGTTGAGAGTCTTCTGGGGCCTAGTAACCTTTCTATTTCAATTACCCTTAACAGTACCTCGGTTACGCTCACCGCTACTCCTGAGACTGGTTGTACGATTAATTGGTATGCTACGCAGAACGCTGCTTCACCCATACCCGGTGGTAGCCAAACTAATTCTGTTACTGTAACTACAACAACAGCAACGTCTTATTGGATGCAGTCGTACAATACCACTACCGGTTGCACAAATACTTATCGTGCTGAAGTTAAATTGAATGTTGTTCCTCAGATTGTTTCCGATTGTGATCTACTGCAGTCTTATAATTCTATGGGTAATTACGGCAAGTATTCGTTCATTAACGATGATGAATATGAACGTAATGGCATAATCCTTTCTGCTAATGTGAAGATAGAAAACTCTTTGAAGAAATCTTTTGCTTCCTCGAGTAATTCTTTAGTTGATTTTCGTAATCGTAATACTGATGCTGAGACTGATACTTATGGTTCATCGTTTACGTGGTGTATGGTTGCCACTCATCCTGACAAGTTGTGTCCTGCTCCGTGGCGGGTTCCGACCAGAGCGGATTTTGCTCAGTACGCCCTTAATAGTCTCGATATTATAGAAATCGGAGTGGACGGTTGGGTGCGAGGCGACTATTGGACGTCCGAGTCGTATAACACGAATCTAGCCTACGGTGCGTACATTAGCCCCAACGATGGATTCAGGCCGGAATTCACTAACTCTCGCAACAATAACATTGGGCATTTGCTGCGGTGCGTTAGGGATAAGTAGTTTCAGGAACTTTTGTGCAAGCGACCAACGGTTCGTCGATAACCTTGATAAATGTAGAGACGCGATTAATCGCGTCTCTACGTATTTTATTTCTGTCATCCCGCGCTTGCCGCGGGATGTCCTGCAATAGGGAATATCTATTGCATCACTTGCCACTGCGGTTGTTTTGTTGGAATAAATTAGTTAAAAATGAGGTATTTACGGCTATTAAGCTGACAACTATGGGTCTTACCCCCTTGTTGGTATAAAATCCGTGATTATCCGCCCAATCCGAGTCATCTGCGTTCCATTGTCGCCTCAAAAAGAGATTTAGCCTAAAAATACCTTTCCGAAAGCAAGGAATATCTGATTTTTTTCGTTTATCTTTGCACCTCAAATTTATAAAAATAACGATAATATGAATTTTCCGGAAAATGTAAAGTACACCAACGACCACGAATGGATTCGTTTGGAAGGTGAAGTAGCTTATGTAGGAATAAGCGATTATGCTCAAGATCAGTTGGGCGACATTATTTATGTAGACGTAGCCACGGCAGGCGAAACGATTAGTAAAAACGAAGTCTTCGGTTCGATCGAAGCGGTAAAAACGGTTTCCGACCTCTTGATGCCCGTAGATGGTGAAGTGTTGGAACTGAATGCCGGTTTGGAAGAGCGACCGGAACTGATTAATACCGATCCGTATGGAGAAGGCTGGATTGTCAAAATCGCCGTTCAATCGCCTCAACAGTTAGACGAATTGATGACTGCCGCCGAATATCGTAATTTTATTGCCCAATAAACTGCCGCAATCGTGAAACCACGTGTAAGCATAATCATGGGAAGTCTCTCGGATCTTCCTGTTATGGAAAAAGCGGCAAAAATCTTCGACGAATTTGAAATTCCTTTCGAGATGCACGCTTTTTCGGCTCATCGCACGCCGGAGGCAGTAGAATCGCTTGCCATGCTTGCCCAATCGCGAGGCATTGAGGTTATCATTGCGGCTGCCGGAATGTCCGCCCATTTGCCGGGCGTGGTTGCCGCGCTGACTACGTTGCCCGTCATCGGGGTACCCATTGCTTCTTCGCTGGAAGGCGTGGATGCTTTGCTGTCGATCGTTCAGATGCCGCCGGGAATCCCGGTAGCGACGGTGGGCATCAACGGAGCGGTGAATGCCGCTATTTTGGCGTCGCAAATTATGGCGGTCAACGATAAAGATTTGCAAATCCGCCTGACGGATTATAAACAGAGCTTGAAAGAGAAAGTTATTGCGGCCGATCGCGAATTGTCGGCGGTGAAATTCAAATTCAAAACCAATTAAGTGACCCCGGTTTTCCATTACGAACGGAGAAAAACGGCGGAGGTTTCCATATCCACTACCCCGTTAGGCGGCGAAAATCCCATCCGGATACAGTCGATGACCAATACATCTACGCTTGATACGGAAGCGAGCGTCCGGCAATGTATCCGGATTATCGAAGCCGGCGGGGAATATGTCCGCTTAACCGCTCAGGGAATCAGGGAAGCCGAAAACCTGCGAAACATCGAAGCCGGTTTACATGCCGCAGGCTACCGTACCCCCTTAGTCGCCGATATTCATTTTAATCCCAAAGCGGCGGAAACAGCGGCCGGTATTGTGGAAAAAGTACGAATCAATCCCGGAAATTTTGCCGATTCCGTCAAAACGTTCCGGACGGTTGAATATTCGGATGAAGCTTATCAGGCGGAACTCCTGAAAATTCGCGAACGTTTTCTCCCGTTTCTCTCCATCTGTAAAAAAAACAGTACCGCTATCCGTATCGGCGTGAATCACGGCTCGTTATCCGACCGGATTATGAGCCGTTATGGCGATACGCCCCAGGGAATGGTCGAATCGTGCATGGAATTTCTCCGGATTTGTGTTGCCGAACAATTTTTTAATGTCGTCATTTCCATTAAGGCTTCCAATTCGTTTGTGATGGTGCGAACCGTGCGCCTTTTGGTCGATCAAATGGAGAGGGAAAACATGTATTTCCCTTTGCATTTAGGCGTTACGGAAGCCGGTGAAGGCGAAGACGGACGAATCAAATCGGCGGTAGGCATCGGCGCATTATTGCTCGAAGGCGTCGGCGATACGATCCGGGTTTCTTTGAGCGAAGCTCCCGAAGCCGAAATTCCGGTGGCGCAGTTGTTGGTAAAATATGTCGAAGAAAAGAAAAAACTTCCCGAAACGGACGGTGAAGTTTCTGACTTATACGATCCGTTCAATCCGCAACGCAGGAAAACAGTTGCGTCCGGCAAGATAGGAGGAGAACATGTTCCGGTTGTCGTTACTGCGACCGGCAGGGAAGAAGAACCATCCGGTTTAATTTCCGATTTTATTTATACCGGAAAACAACTTAATTTTCAAGTAAATGCAAAAGTGATTATGGATTTCTCCGTTTTTTCGCCGGGAGAAAACCGTTATCCGCTTTTTTCGGTAAAAGAAAAAGACGCATGGAAAACTTGCCGAGAGGCAGTTCAATTTATTCGTTTGTCGTACAAAAACTTAGACGAAGAAATCATTACGCTTTTAAAAGAAAAACCCGCTACGGTAATCGTCGTGGAATCGGAAAATAATCATATTTACGAACAAAAAGCGTTTATTCACCGGTTAATGAATCGGGGAGTTGTTAATCCGGTGATTCTTAAGCAAGTATATAACGATTCGGATTTGGATTCGTTCCGGATAAAATCGGCAGTCGATTGCGGTTCATTTTTTTTAGACCTGTTGGCCGACGGCCTTTGGATCGAAAATCAGGCGGATACAATCTCTTGCCGGCAAACGGAGGCTTGCAGTTTCGGCATTTTACAGGCCGCCGGAAGACGCATCAGCAAAACCGAATACATTTCCTGTCCCGGTTGCGGGCGAACCCTGTTTGATTTACAAACGGCTGTCAAAAAGGTTAAAGCCGCTACTTCCCACCTCAAAGGATTAAAAATCGCCGTTATGGGCTGCATCGTCAATGGCCCCGGCGAAATGGCCGACGCCGATTACGGTTATGTAGGCGCCGGAAAAGGGAAGGTGAGCCTTTACAAAGGCCGGAAATGTATAATGAAGAATATCTCTGAAACTGAAGCCGTTGAAAAGTTGATAGCGTTGATAATGCATCCGTAAAAAGAATTTACTTCTTGATAATCACAATGAATATTATCTCATAATTTATTAATTTCAAAAAAAAACGTCAAAATACGAAAGTGTTATAAAAAAAATTAATAGCTTTGTAAGATTATTAATTTCAGATCATCTGATTTATAAAAATTGTTGAGCTATGAGTAAACCTATTGATCCGGTACGCATTGCGAATGAAAGTGCGACCGAAGAACAGAAAATCCAGCTTACAGCTTCCGAAGAAGCGGTAACTACTCCTGTAGAAATAACCGAAGAAACGGTTACAGTCATTGACGAAAAACCGGCAACGGAAGATTTAACAGGCACAGTCCCTGAAAAAGAAGATTTCATCGAACCGGACAGCATTATTCCTGACGAGAAAATTCCGGAATCCGGCAATGAACCGCTTGCTGCTGAAGAAAGCGAAGCGACAGTTCCCACAGAAACGACCCCAACGGAATTAATCTCCGAAACGCTTCAAGTTGAAAAAGGAATTTCCGGAATTGATAAATTAACCAAAAACGAAGTGGTTGATCAATTGGCTGTTATTGTGAATGAACCGCTGAACGAATCCGTTAAAACCCAAGTGGATGCCTTAAAACAAGCGTTCTATAAGTTGAAACGAATAGAAAATGAAAGCGCTAAACAAGTGTTTATTCAGGCCGGTGGACAGGAAGAGGAATTTGTTCCGGAAACGGATGAATGGGAAGAAAAGTTGAAAGAACTATTGGCCGTTTTCCGTGAAAAGAAAGCTTCTTTAACCGCCGAAGCGGATAAGACCAAAGAAGGAAATCTGGAGGCTAAAAAAGCTATTATCGAAAAGTTAAAAATACTTATCGAAAACAAGGACGATTTTTACAAAATATACAACGAGTTCCGGAAATTGCAGCAACAATGGAAAGAAATCAAATCGCTTCCACAAAATTCGGTTAATGATCTTTGGAAAGAATATCAACATTATACCGAAAAATTTTATGATTTGCTCAAGATAAACAACGAGATGCGGGATTACGATTTCAAGAAAAACTTGGAATTGAAACAAACTCTTTGTGAGGCAGTAGAACGCTTAGAGGAAGAAAAAGACATTATTTCGGCTTTTTATCAATTGCAAAAACTGCACTTGGAATGGCGTGAAATAGGTCCGGTAGCGAGAGAACTCCGCGAAGAACTCTGGACTCGTTTCAAAAAAGCATCTTCGGTTATCAATAAAAAACATCAGGAACATTTCGAATCCCTGCGCTTGATGGAACACCGGAATCTGGATGAAAAAATAGCCATTTGTAAAGAAATGGAAGCAATTGATTATAGTAAATTGACAACTTTCAAAGAATGGGACAAACAGAACAAACAAGTACTCGCACTTCAGGAAAAATGGAAAACCATCGGTTTCGCCCCCAAGAAAAATAATGTCAAGGTTTTTGAACGTTTCCGCGCTGCCTGTGACGTCTTTTATGCTAAAAAAGGCGAATTTTACAAGCTGATTAAGGAAATTATGGACGTAAACCTGGAAAAGAAAAAACAACTTTGTGAAAAAGCGGAAGCTTTGAAAGACAGCCGGGAATGGAAAGAAACTTCCGACAAATTGGTCAGTTTGCAAAAGGAATGGAGGACTATCGGGCAAACGTCGCATAAATATTCGGACGCCATCTGGAAACGCTTTATCGCGGCTTGCGATTATTTCTTCGAACAAAAAAATGCGCATTTGTCTTCACAAAAAACCGGAGAAATTGAAAACCTGAAAAAGAAAAAAGACATTATTGCCCAAATCAATGCCATCGACGAAAGCCTGTCCGGAAATGAAGCGATTGCCCAAATCCGCGAATTAATGGATGAATTTAACAATGCCGGATACGTTCCTTTCAAAGAAAAAGATAAAATTTACAAGGAATACCGGACTGCCGTCAATAAACATTTCGACCGGTTGAAAGTCGATGAATCCGAACGGCGCCTGCAATCGTTCAAATCCAATCTCAACGACTTATCGGCAGGAGAAAGCAAATCGAAAAATCGCCTCTTGAGCGAACGCGAAAAACTGATGCGTACTTATGAGCGATTGAAAGCCGATATTCAAACTTACGAAAACAATATCGGTTTCTTATCCGTTTCTTCTAAAGGAGGCGGCGGTTTATTGAAAGAAATGAATCGCAAAATCGAAAAATTAAAAGAAGAATTGGAATTGATTGTTAAAAAAGTAGAACTCATCGACGACAGTTTAGGTTTTGGAAAATGAAAATAGGCATTTTGTCTTCGGGCGGAGATTGTCCGGGGATTAACGCTACCATCCGTGGCGTAGGAAAGACCGCTTTAACTTATTTCGGTATGGAAGTGATCGGAATAAAAAGTGGCTTTCAGGGACTTCTTGCTAAGGATATTCTTGTATTAGACGACAAATCCCTTTCGGGATTGTTGAATTTGGGCGGCACTATTTTAGGCACTTCCCGTGAAAAACCGTTTAAAAAATTGCTCAGCGGGAAGGAAGAAGACAAATCGCAGATTGTTATCGACAGTTACCGGGAATTGGGTTTGGATTGTCTGGTTTGTATTGGTGGCAACGGTACCCAAAAAACAGCTTATCAAGTTTCGCGATTGGGATTGAACGTGATCGGTATTCCCAAAACCATTGATAACGATGTGTGGGGTACCGATATTACTTTTGGTTTTTATTCGGCGGTAGATATTGCGACCGAAGCAATCGACCGTTTACATTCGACGGCCAGTTCACACAACCGGGTTATGGTAATTGAGTTGATGGGGCATAAAGCCGGTTGGATTACCTTGTATGCCGGAATGGCCGGGGGCGCCGATGTAATTCTCATTCCCGAATTAGGATTTGATATAAAGAAAGTCAATAAAGCGATATTGGATCGCGTCAACAAAGGCAAGCCCTATTCCATTGTAGCCGTGGCGGAAGGATTGGGATTGGAATCCCGTATTGCCCGCATGATTGAAGAAGGAACCGGACTTGAAACCCGCGAAACGGTTTTGGGTTATGTGCAAAGAGGCGGCAGTCCTTCGGCTTTCGATCGTAATCTTTCCACTCGTTTGGGAGGTCATGCTACCGGCCTGATTGCCCAACGCGAATTCGGCAAAATGGTTGCTCTCTACGAAGACAAAATCGTTTCCGTTCCGTTAGAAGAAGTGGCCGGAAAATTAAAATTAGTTCCCGCCGATCACGACCTGATTCTGCAAGGCAAACGAATGGGCGTTTCGTTTGGAGTATAATCTTTTAAACGAAGTTATGAGTGGCGCACAAAGCGCTAAACCTCATAACTCATAACTTATAACTCAGATTAATAACTTTTAACTAAGGATACACGAAGTTCATTATTGGCATTTACCCGGTTGTATTTGTAAGCAGGGCTTATTTCCGTATCAGCCTCTTCGCTTTGTGCCGCTTTCGTGTCGGCTATTTCCAACTCGCTTAATTTTGTCAGGATAGAAACCAGCGCGTCAGCGCTTTTATCGTTCTTTTTCAAGAGGGTCGCCGCATATTTATCAGCCGCTTTGTTTTGTTCGTCGGTATAAGGCACTTGTATCCATTCGTTCACGAACGTACCTAATTTTTCACCGGACAAAGTCAGCAATTTTTCTAATTGAGCCGTTGCCGCATTGTTTATCTGACCTTTATTGGCCGCTTTTAATAAATTGCCTCGCGCGTCTTTATTTACAATATGTCCGATTTGTGTAGTGATTAAGGCCAAAACTTCATCATCGCTTTCCAAAGCGTCCAGCAAACCCGAATAAACGCGGATATATCCGTCCGGCAAAGCCAGAATATTAAATTCGGGATTTTCATAAACTTTGTAGTTTAGAGCCAATCCATCGACATTAACATACTTTTCCCCTACGATAGTCGCCAAGCGAGTTGTGTAAGGGCTGTCGTCTGCTGCTACTGTATTGTTGTTATCCAACCAGACGGCAATATTAGCTGATAACGTGTTCGCCGCAGCATCCAGCGCTAACTCGCCGGCCACATTACCGGTAGCGCTTGCAACGGTTTTTCCGATGTTTTTAAGGGCTTTGCCAAATTGGGCGTTTGCCCCGAATGCAACAAATGTTGCAATAATTGATAATAAAAAGATTTTCTTTTTCATAAAACAAAAATTAAGTTTAAAATTGAATTGAAAGATTCTGCAAAGATATATATTTATTTTTTATTATTGAATAAAATTACAAAAATCCAACGATCATTTTTTATAAAAAGAAAACAAAGCGCTGAAATAAAATAATTTACTCAACGCTTTGCCGGTTGAAGAAATTCACTTATTTTTTGTGAACTTGAAAACATAAACAATAGAACTTCCTATGGCGACAAAGTTAGCATGAAATTCTCAATTACACACAACCGCATAAAAATATCTTGCAAAATTTATAGGGGAAGGATACATGATTTTTGTCAAGCCCCGCCTTCCGACTTGACAACCGACAATGGAAATCGTGGACAGACAGATTCTTCCTGAATAAGCG
>JAISNS010000128.1 GCA_031276105.1 Dysgonamonadaceae bacterium | reverse complement strand
ACAATTATCCCGCGTGTAATAATAATTTCAATTATTTGCCGTAAATTTGCAGCCTTGTTTAAAAATATATATAATTACAGATGAAAGCTTATGTATTTCCCGGTCAGGGAGCGCAATTTGTCGGAATGGGAAAAGATTTGTACGAACGGTCGGCTGTTGCAAAGGCGATGTTCGAAAAAGCCAATGAAATATTAGGATTTCGCATTACCGATCTGATGTTTGAAGGTACGGATGAAGACCTTCGCCAAACTAAGGTAACTCAACCGGCTATCTTCCTTCATTCCGTTGTATTAGCCAAAATGTTAGGCGAAGATTTCAAACCGGAGATGGTTGCCGGTCATTCCTTAGGCGAATTTTCCGCATTAGTGGCTGCCGGAGCTTTATCGTTCGAAGACGGACTTCAATTAGTTTACAAGCGGGCTTTGGCCATGCAAAAAGCATGTGAAAAAATACCCGGCACAATGGCGGCCGTTCTGGCTTTATCCGATGAAAAAGTGGAAACAATATGCGACGGTATCAGCGATATTGTCGTTCCGGCCAATTACAATTGTCCGGGACAGATTGTCATTTCCGGAACGATTTCAGGCATTGATAAAGCTTGTGAAGAACTGTTGGCCGCCGGCGCTAAAAGAGCTTTGAAACTGAAAGTCGGAGGCGCTTTCCATTCTCCCCTGATGGAACCTGCGCGAACCGAATTGGCCAACGCGATTGATACGACCACGTTTAATACGCCGCTCTGTCCGGTTTACCAAAACGTTTCGACGAAGGGCGAAACCGATGCGGCTGCTATCAAAACCCATCTAATCGCTCAATTAACCGCTCCAGTCAAATGGACGCAATCCGTACAAAACATGATTGCAGACGGCGCAACCATTTTTACCGAACTTGGACCGGGTAATGTGCTGCAAGGACTGATAAAGAAAATCAATTCCGGAGTAGAAACAAATGGAGCAAAATAAAATAGAAATTCTAATCGCAAACGAAAGTCACATCCCCTATGTGCCGGTCATACTCGAAACAATTGAAAACGCAGCTAAAATACGGGGAACCGGAATCGCTAAACGTACTCCGGAATATATCGAACAAAAAATGCGGGAAGGTAAAGCCATTATTGCATTGGCCGACAACCAACTGGCCGGATTCTGCTACATCGAAAGCTGGGGAAACAAAAAGTATGTAGCCAATTCGGGCTTAATCGTCGTTGAACAATTCAGAGGAAACGGACTGGCGCGGAAAATCAAAGAAAAATCATTTCAACTCTCAAGGGAGAAATATCCGGAAGCCAAACTCTTCGGACTGACCTCCGGAGCCGCCGTAATGAAAATCAATACCGCCCTCGGATATGTTCCCGTTACCTTCGCCGAACTAACCGATGATGATTCCTTTTGGAGAGGATGTCAGGGTTGCGTCAACTACGACATCCTGCAACGAACCGGAAGAAAGTATTGCATCTGTACGGCTATGCTTTACGACCCGGAACGAACACAAAAACACAGAACAGAGAATAATAATTAAAAACACAAAATAAACGATGGAAAAGAAAAAAGTAGTTTTGGCTTACAGTGGCGGTCTCGACACTTCGTTTTGCGCCATGTATTTATCGCAGGAATTGGGTTATGATGTATATACGGCGATTGCCGATACGGGCGGCTTTTCTGCCGATGACCTGAAAAAAGTAGAAGAACGAGCTTACCGCCTGGGAGCGAAACAACATGTCGCTCTGGATATTACCGGCGAATATTACGAAAAAAGCATCAAATACATGGTCTTCGGGAATGTTCTCCGAAACGGGACTTACCCCATTTCGGTGAGTTCCGAACGAATCTTCCAGGCTATTGCCATCATCAATTACGCCAAAGAAATCGGGGCGGACTATGTGGCGCACGGAAGTACCGGAGCCGGAAACGATCAGGTGCGCTTCGACTTGACTTTCGATGTATTAGCGCCCGAAATAGGGATTCTTACCCCTACCCGCGACCGGATGCTCTCCCGGGAATACGAAATCAATTACTTGAAAGAGCATGGCTTTGAAGCGGATTTTACTAAAATGGAATATTCCATCAATAAAGGCCTCTGGGGAACCAGCATCGGCGGAAAAGAAACCCTGAAGTCCGATCAAACGTTGCCCGAAGAAGCTTATCCTTCGCAATTACAGGAAAAAGGCGAAGAAATTCTGAAAATTGCTTTCGTCGAAGGAGAAATATCGGCAGTCAACGGGAAGGAATATGAAAACAGGGTGGACGCTATCCGGGAAGTCGAACGGATCGCTTCGCGATACGCTATCGGACGGGATATGCACATCGGCGATACTATTATCGGAATAAAAGGACGGGTTGGATTTGAAGCGGCGGCGCCTTTGCTTATCATTAATGCACATAAGATGCTGGAAAAGCATACGCTAAGCAAATGGCAACAATACTGGAAAGACCAAATCGGAACTTGGTACGGGATGTTTTTGCACGAAGCGCAATACTTGGAACCGGTGATGCGCGACATGGAAGCCTTTCTGCAAAGTTCGCAGAAAAACGTAACCGGTACAACGACGCTCCGCCTTCGCCCGTATCATTATACTTTGATCGGCGTAGAAAGCAAATTCGATTTGATGAATGCCGACTTTGGCGAATACGGCGAAATAAATAAAGCCTGGACGCCGGAAGACGCTAAAGGGTTTACCAAAATTACCGCTATCCCAACAAAGATTTATCATGCAGTAAATAAGTAAACGAGGAAACAAGTAAACGAGTAAACGAGGGCGCAAAGCGGCGTTTATTTACTCGTTAACTTGTTTACTCGTTTACTTGTTTACTCGTTTACTTGTTTACTCGTTTACTCGTTTACTCACTTACTCACTTATGAAAATAAAAATCGGAATAATCGGCGGCGCAGGATATACCGCCGGAGAATTGATTCGCTTGTTGATGAATCACCCCGCAGTTGAAATCGTGTTTATCCACAGCGGGAGCAATGCCGGAAACAGGATTACAGATATTCATGGAGGATTGGCCGGAGAAACGGACGTCCGTTTTTCGGACGGATATTCGTTGGCCGGAATCGACGCTTTATTCCTTTGTTCCGCACACGGGGAAAGCCGCCGGTTTATGGAGGAACAGGATATTCCCAATGCACTCAAAATCATCGACCTTTCGATGGATTACCGTCATAAAGAAACGGCGGAAGCTTTTGTTTACGGACTCCCCGAACTGAATAAAGCGACAATCGCCGGGGCAAGCCGCATTGCTAATCCCGGATGTTTTGCGACGGCTATTCAGTTGGCTTTATTACCGTTGGCAGCGGAAAAGTTGTTGAAGGACGAAATACATGTACATGCCGTTACCGGTTCTACGGGAGCCGGCGTCAAGCCGGGCGCGACTTCGCATTTCAGTTGGCGGGATAACAATCTCTCGGTTTACAAAGCTTTTGAGCATCAGCATCTGAAAGAGATAAAGGAAACGATTCTCGGTCTGCAAAGCGGCTTCGACCGCGATATTAATTTTATTCCGGTAAGGGGCGATTTCCCCCGCGGTATTTTTGCCGACATTTACACCTGCTCGGATTTGCCGGAAAAAGAAGCCGTAGAACTGTACCGCGACTATTACAGCGATGCTGCCTTCACTCATGTTTACGATAATAATCCGGATTTGAAGCAGGTGGTCAATACCAACAAGTGTATCCTGCACATAGAAAAACACGGAAACAAACTGTTCATCGTTTCCGTAATCGACAATCTCCTGAAAGGCGCTTCCGGACAGGCATTGCAGAATTTCAACCTGCTGTTCGGCCTGGAAGAAAAAACCGGCTTGCAACTGAAAGCAAGCGCGTTCTGAGAAGAGTAAACGAGTAAACAAGTAAACGAGTAAACGAGGGCGCGAAGCGGCGCTTCAGGATCAAGGTTCAAAGCTATCGGCGTTCCATCTGCCGCGCTTCGCGCTCTCGTTTACTCGTTTACTCGTTTACTCGTCAACTCGTTTACTGTTTATCGAAACGGATATCATGTTCCCACCGCTGCACGGTAGATTTTCCGTTGTCCGTAACGCTGGCGGTAGCGTCATGTCCGTTACCGGTAATATCCTTGAAGGTATTGCCGGTTCCTTCGTTCATCGGCCAGTAGCCGATAAGGTCGGGATTGGCGGGATCGATTTCGTAATACATGTTGTTTTTAATCTGCGACTGCGAAATAGCCGTTTTCCATAAACGCATCTGACTCATCGCACAGAGGTCGGGGAAATAAGTCGTACCGCTGGAAATCCACCACAATTCGTCGAAATGAACGACGCCTCCCGGCACCGGCGGATATTCGAACCGGAAGTCTTCGTCGCCGTTGCGGTACAGGATAAGCGTTTTCCCGTCATACACAAACGCCCAATGATACCAAGTGTTCGCTTCGAGGTTTTTTTCGGTTTCGCGACCGCCATCGCCATTGAACTTGATTTGCAAATAATTGTATGGTGAGTTGGCGTCGCCGAAACGGATATAGATTTCGTTCCGGTTATCAAAGATGCACTGGTTGTTTTTTGAGTAAGCCGACATGCGCACCCACATTTCGAGACTCCACTGGGGCGTGGTTATTCCCCAGGGCGTTGTGGGCGCTGCCCGTACGCCAATGTTATCGACGGCTTTCATCACCGGAACGGAGGTGATGAGCGGTTTGGCAATGGAATAAATGAATTGGGACTGGGAGGCCGACAGGGGAATGTTTCCCTGAACAACGTCGCGCAATACAAGGGGGATGGCGTAACGTTTTCCCTGCGTGTCGAAATTATCGACATGTATTCGCAGGGTAGCGCCGATTTCGCCGGCGGGGATGGTTGCCACCACAGAATCCGTCCAGTGAAGGTATTTGTCCGGGACGGGGAGGTAGTTTGTATTGTTACCGGCGTTGAACTGCTTCAGGATGAGGGTATCGAGCGCCAGTCGTACTTTCACGTCCCGGTCGGTTTGTTTGGCAAGACGGACGGTTACCCGAATGTCGGCGCCGGAAGCTTCCATGGATACAACCGTCGACTTGGCGGCTGTTGCCGCATCGGTTATATAAACGCTGTTTTCTTTTATCCTGTATTCGGCGTCTTCACAGGCGGTGAAAACAGCCGTCAGGAAACCAATGATGAGCGACACGCAACCGGTCGCAAACAACAGGTTACGCGATTTCGTACCTGTATTTATAAATGAATGTTTCATACTTTTGTTTCTTTACTAATAAATAATAATATAAATTCATGTTATGTACTGTCTTTTGCTTCCCTCTTAACCGGGTGATGTTGTCACCCTTAACCGGGTGATGTTGTCACCCTTAACCGGGTGATGTCGTCACCCTTAACCGGGTGATGCCGTCACCCTTAACCGGGTGATTCCGGACAAAGCAGGGAAGGGCGAAACAGATTATTCGCTTTTCGCCTTTTGTCGTTCGTAATAGGTTTGGTACAGGTTGGTAATTCCCTGTCTCAGGTAATAGTATTCGGGCGAACCGTTGTAATCGCCTTTACCTTGATTGTAATCGAAAGCCGGACGGTAAATGCCGAAACCGCCGATTTGCCGGTCAATGCCTTTATTGTCGCCGGTTTGCGGATTATAAACGTATTTCGACATATCGAGCACGCCGCCGCCGGTGGATGCGAACGATTCAAAGTTCTCGGTGAGAATAATCCGTCCGACGATTTCTTCTTTGGTGATTTTTCCTTCCTCAATCCATTTACTCATGTCTTCGATAACTCCGTTGATTCGCCAGTCGAAGTTTCCTCCGCCGTAGGCTTGGAGAACAAAGTAATCGACGCAGTACGAGGGCCATTCTTTATCCATCCGTCCCATCAGGCCTATTTCGCCGTCGATGAGGAACAACAGTCCGGGTTTCGCCGGTTTGCGGTCGCCCCGGTCGGTTCGTTGCGAACCTTTACCAAACCAGTAGGAGAGTTCTTTTACAAACAGGGTGCGTTGCGCCTTGTTTCTCCACAAGTAGTTGCCGGAGCCTCCTCCTCCCATCGGCTCATAATCCCAGTCGAAACCGTCGTATCCGGAGGCGACTACCTGTTCGTAAATGGATTCGGCATAGCGGCGGATGGCTGGCGCAATCCGGGCCGAGTCGGAACTGTTGGGCGGGATATTGTAAACCTCTTCGTAGGGAACATCATCGCCGATATTGGCCGAGAAAAGCGTTACCACTACTTTTACGCCTTTCACTTCCTGCACGTATTTCATGTCGGCTTTGCGAGCGTCGGTCAATTCAAACTTGGGATGTCCGCCCCAGTTGGAAGCGATGGTTAAGGAATCGGGAAGTCCGGACAGCGAAGCGTCGCCGGATAATCCACCCGACCAGGAATCGAACCAGACAAACGTTTGCGGCAGTCCGGGCGTCTTTTTCCATTCGCGAAGCGAAGCATAATATTCGGCGCTTTTGATTGTCCCGTTCAGGTTTGTTTCGCCGAATTTGGGTTCCACCTTCGTCCATTCGTCGCAAGCCGTAAAGGCAACGATTGTTGCCAAAGCCCCCACGAAAGCGGCGAGCACAGTCGTTACTGTTTTTTGTTCTTTCAATACTTTCTGTTTCATGATTCTATATTTTAGTGATTATTGTTTTGCCCACCAGAGGTTGGTCGAAAATTCATCAGGGCCTCCCAGGAAATTGGCTACGGCTGCTTCTACATTTTCGCGGTTTCCGCTGTATTCAGACTCCGGATAGGGTAAGCGCCTGGCTAAACGGGGCGTTCCCTTCGGATCGGTGTTGGCCGGATTATATACTTGTCCGCCTGTTGTTTGTGAGCTTAAATTATCTTTGGCCGGGAATATGCGCGGATAGCCGGTACGGCGGAAGTCGCACCATCCTTCAAACCCCAGCGGATAGTTGGCCAGCCATTTCTGGGTAATGATCGCTTCCAGTTTCCGTTCGTTCGTGGAAGCGCTGCTCCAGGCTACCGTAACCGGGCCGCCGTTGGCAGCGGTATAAACCTGAAAAAGATAAAGACTGACTGCGTCGAAGTACCACGACGGATCGGTCGTAACACTCAGGTAATTGCCCACACTCACGCCATGCTGTTCCATCGAAACCCTGATTCCGTCTTCGTAAAAGGTCTGTGCATTGCCGGAAATCCACCCCCGCAAAGCCGCTTCCGCTTTCAGGAAATACGTTTCGGCTGCGCAATAAACAAGCATGGGGGAATTGGATGCAAAGTTGGGTTTGGAAAACTGAGCGCTCCCGTACAGACTCTTGTCCATATTCCGGATACCCATATTTACGCCCGTGTATCCCAAAAACGTATTCTGCGAAGGAGTCATATAAACCGAAATTCGCGGATCGTCCCAACCAATCATGTAGGAAGAAAGGGTAGAACTGACCGCCAAATCCTGCCAGTCGAACGCTGCTTTCCGGTACGGATTATCGGTAGTCGGCAAAAAAGCATTGTCGGCGTTCGACTCGATAACACCGGAAGCAATCGCTTCTTTCATCACCGCTTTTGCGTAATCGGTATCCACATGAGCGATGCGGACGGCCATGCGCAATTTCAGCGAATTAGCGAACTTGACCCACTTCGTCAGGTCGCCGCCGTAAACGAGGTCAAACTCAGCCATGGGATTGGCTTTCCCTTTATTCTCATCGACAAATGCGGTTAAAGCGGTGATACTGTTCGTTAAATCGGCAATCATGTAATGATAAATATCCTGCACATTATCGTAGGCTACCGCCAACTGTCCGCCGCCCATTTTGGAATACGGAATAGGGCCATACGTGTCGGTAAGACGGAGCATTACGGCTACCCGGATGATATTCGCCCAAGCGTAAATATAGCCTTTGCTGTTGGTTATTTCTTTCAACTTCAAATAATTGGTATAAAACCCGGTGAAAAGCTTATTGAACGGGTATTCTATCCACGCAGCCGGCGGGTTGAACGTTCCGAAATTAGTTCCCTGCCACGAATTGGTCGGCGTCATGTAACCGCCATACTGGTTGGCGACCATTTGTTCAATCATCTGGTTGTCGTTTTCCTGAAAATTGTGCATCAGGTAAAGCATCCCCGGGAAAAGCGTACCGACTCTTTCAACCACGCTCATATTGTCCGGCGCCGGTTGAGTGGGGTGCGTATTGTAGTCCTCGAAATGATGGATGCACGAAACAAGCATCGTCGAAAGGCAAAGAACGATCAGCGTTCCAGCCGGTTTGAATATATTTAATTTCATAATAATCTGTTTTTTAGAATTGTACATTAATACTGAATCCGATGTTTCTCAAACTGGGCTGCATGAAATAATCTACGCCGGTATAGAACGTATTGCTTGCCGACGCCACCAGTTCGGGGTCGAAAGGCGCTTTGCAATAAATCATGGCCAAATTGTTTCCCGTCAGTCCGAGCGTAATCCCGGCGATATTGTTTACCCACTGTTTGGGGATTGCATAGCTGATACTGACTTCCGCCAGCCGGATATTGGTTGCGTCATAGACATAATGCGCCCCTTGCCCCGTTCCGGCAGATATAATATTGAAATAATCTTTCGCCGGAACCGTCCGGTCGTTGATCGTGATACCTCCCGCTTCGCGCAGGGCAGCGCTTTGGGCCGACACGCCGTAGCGGTCTAAAAAGGCCTGCGTGTTGGAAACAACCAATCCGCCGAAACGTCCGCTAATCAGTGCGCCAAGCGTTATCCCTTTGTAGGTGAATGTATTTTTCCATCCGGCCTGAACCTTGGGAAGCAACGACCCCAGCTTTTTATATTCCGTATCGGTCAACGTCGGAAGATACGTTTTCGGGTCTAAATAGATATACCCGTTATCGTCGCGTTTCCATTCGCGGTTGGCATATATATCGCCCATCGTTCCCCCTTCGGTAAGCCTTACAATCGGCGATCCGGTGCTGCCGAGCGTAGCCTTATCCAGGTAAGGCATCGAGATAATCTCTCCCGTAACCGGATTGGTAATCCCGTCGGCCAGTTTCTTCACCGTATTTTCATTGTAGCTGTACGTCAGATTGCTCGACCAGCCGAAGCCGTTCCATTCGTTGTCGTAACCCAGCGTCAGTTCGATACCGGCATTTTGAACATCGCCCGCCTGCACATATACGCCCGTGTAGCCGGAAGTAGCCGGCAGCGAAGCGATAAATGTCTGGTGCAAAGTATTGGAACGATAATACGTAGCATCCAACCGCAATGCGCCCCGGAAGAAACGCATATTCAATCCGGCCTCATACGAATGGGTAAGCTCCGGCTTCAGGTGGTGATTGGGATACAGCGGTAACGTATTGTACTGGTTGGTTTGGGAACTGTATTCGTATATTTCCCGCGTGATATACGGATCGTAAGCCGTCCCGACCGAAGTGAACGAGAGGCGGGCTTTCAGGTAAGAAAACCATTGCGGTAAATCGACCATTTCACTGACTATCCCCGACAATCCGACCGACGGATAGAAAAACGATTTCCCGCCCGACTGTGAGAAAGCCAGCGCCGAATCCCAGTCGTTCCGTCCGGTCAGCGTGAGGTAAAGCAAGCTCCGGTAGCCGATTTCGGCATTAGCGAACACCGACTGCGACTGCTGCATCAATCCGTCGTCGTCAATCTTGAAATTAGCGGTACGGCTGATATTTTCCGTTGTAAAATAGTTGGTTATCTTGTCCAAGTTTCCCGATACGGCATGGCTGTACATCCGCATATCTTTGATTGATGCGCCGATATTGGTATTGATACTGAAATCGTTCACATACCGGTTGATGTTCAGCAACAGGTCGGCATACGTTTGTTTTTCTTCCCGGTTATGCAACTGATGAAACCCTTTGGGGCCGGCAAATACGGCCAGCGTTCCGGCATAGCGCTTTTCGGTATTGCGGAAGGTGGTATTATCGACATTGACCCGTCCGAGAACATTCATCCAGTCAGTAATATTGTACTGCAAACTGGCAGCAAGCTTATATCTCGTCCGGTTCGATTCGCGGTTCATCCGGTGCATCACCCAATACGGATTCTGGATCGAAAGCCCCTGGTCGCCATACGTCCAAAACTGCGAGTTCACGCCCGAAAGCTCGTCATAACGCTCAAACAGTTGTACCTCTCCGAAATCTTCGCCGCGGGGGAAAAGATAAAGCGCCGGCAAGGGATTAAAATACTGTCCCTGCGAAACCATGTTCCTGTCTTTCTGGACAATATAATTGATGCCGGCGTCCAATACAAATTTATCATCCAGGAACGAAGTCGTATTGCGGAACGCGAAATTGTAGCGATCGTACCGGTTATTCGGCAAAATACCCTTCGCACCGGTCGTAGCGACAGAGAGATACGACTGGCTCTTATCGTTGCCCGTAGAAAGGGAAACACTGTTCGTTACATTGCTGCCCGTATTGAAAAACCCGGCAGGATCGTAGCGGGAAGCGGTTTTGTCGCCCCAACTGGTAACTTCTCCCGGGGCATTGCCGTACCGTTGCTGAAATTCGGGCATCACCAGCGGCGTAGCAAACGTGGTACTGTTGCTCACCGTCAGTTGCGTTCTATCGGCGCGTCCCTTTTTGGTTGTAATCAGCACCACCCCGTTCGCGCCCTCATAGCCATAAAGAGCTGCCGCAGAAGGCCCCGTCAGCAACGAGATACTTTCGATGTCATCCGGGTTAATATCGGCTGCGCCTTCCGTTCCCGGTTGGATAGAATAATGGCCGTCGCCGGTATTGTTCCCATAATTAGAGTTGTACATTGGAATACCGTCCACCACATACAACGCATTGTTGCTTTTAGACAACGATTTGGTACCTCGCATCACCACTTTCACGGCCGCTCCCGGGCCTGCCGCGCTGTTGTTGATACTGATACCGGCAACTTTACCGGAAAGCGCATTCATGAAATTAGCGCTTCTCACGGTAGTCAGCTCTTCGTTGGATACTTTTTGGACATTGTAACTGAGCGCTTTTTCCGCCCGTTTGATGCCCAAAGCCGTAACAACGACTTCATCGAGACTGGAAGTAATTTCATCCAAAACGATGTTGTACACCGTTTCGGTACCGACCACCACTTCTTTTGTCTCGAAACCAAGATACGAAACGACTAATGTTTGACCGGGCGTAACGCCATTCAAACTGAACTTGCCGTCCAAATCGGCCATCGCCGAGAGGGACGTCCCCTTTACAACTACATTGGCGCTTACGAGCGGCGAACCGCTTTCGTCTGCAACAACTCCGCTGATAACGGATTGCGCATAAGACGCCAATGGATGTAAGACCACACATAAAAAGAAAAGTAAACTTACTTTTACTTTGCAGAAATGATTCTTCATAGGAAAAAGATTAAATTAAAAAACTGTTTTGATTTGTTATTGTAAAAATTAAATTAAAAAAATTGTTTTGATTTACTTTGAATTTAATTGATTATTGCTTTTGTTTTGATTAATAGATATAAATAATATGTTCTCATCGTATTTTGATTAAATATTTCAGTTTTGATGATGCAAAGATAAATAATAATTTTAGAATAAAACAAAGGATAATAAAAAAAAGTTTAC
>JAISNS010000117.1 GCA_031276105.1 Dysgonamonadaceae bacterium | reverse complement strand
ATTTTCCGCCAATGCCGTCATGGACGGAAACAGGAGGTTGGCGCCGGCGTCCCACAAAACCTTGTCGGGCAAGGGGCCTGTGTTGAC
This sequence comes from Dysgonamonadaceae bacterium, assembly GCA_031276105.1. Classification (GTDB taxonomy): domain Bacteria; phylum Bacteroidota; class Bacteroidia; order Bacteroidales; family Azobacteroidaceae; genus Azobacteroides. The sequence continues at coordinate 6,252 of JAISNS010000117.1, read as the reverse complement.
CGCAACGGTATAAATACCGGCTGCCCGCGCCGATTCGACGCCTAAAGGCGCATTTTCGATTACGATGGCTTCTTGGGGAAGAAGGTTGCCTTTTTCCAATCCTTTCAAGTAGGGTTCGGGATGCGGCTTCCCGTTGCTGACGTCGTAGCCGGTTACCATCAGATTCCGGTCGAAATAGCCGGGGAAGTCTTTATGCAATTTCTCAAATAAAAAGCCCTGTCCCGAACCGGTAACAATAATCCGCTGCAAACCATACGCTTTTACTTTTTCCAATACGTCCAAACTGCCCGGCATAGGGAGAGTTCCGGCCTGTTCCAACTCGACAAATCGTTGCGTTTTCCGGGCGTAAATCGTTTCTTTTTCTTCCAAAGTGGCTTCTCTTCCGAATGTGCGTTTGAAAAGAATATCAATCGTGGAATGACCGGTGCGCCCTTCAAACAGGTAAAAATCTTCCAAAGAAGATTCGACGCCTACCGTTCTCATCGTTTCTTGCCATGCCTGCACATGTCCGCGCATGGAGTCGTAAAGAACGCCGTCCATATCAAATAATACTGCTTTAATCATATATTTACAGGTAAAAGGTAAAAGGTGAAAGGTACAAGGTTAGGGTCTTTTGCCTTTTGCCTTTCACCTTGCACCTGTTATTAGTAGCCGGGTTTGTTCAGCAAAGCGAACATGTTTTTTTTGTAGGCTTCTACTCCCGGTTGATCAAAGGGATTGACGCCGAGAAGGTAACCGCTTATTCCGCAAGCTTTTTCAAAGAAATAGAGTAATTGTCCCAAGTAATAAGCGTTTAATTCGGGGAGGGTGATTTTGATATTGGGAACGCCACCGTCCACATGGGCGAGTTGGGTGCCTAATTCCGCCATTTTATTCACCTCGTCCACCCGTTTTCCGGCAAGGTAATTCAGTCCGTCCAAATCCTGTTCGTCCTGGGGGATCGTGGTCTTGTATTGAGGTTTGGCGATGGAAATCACCGTTTCGAAGATGCTGCGTTCGCCTTCCTGTATCCATTGTCCCATCGAATGGAGGTCGGTTGTAAAATCCACCGCGGCGGTGAATAGGCCTTTGTTTTCCTTGCCTTCGCTTTCGCCGTAGAGTTGCTTCCACCATTCGGCGACGTAGTGCAATTTGGGAGTGAAATTGGCCAGAATTTCGATCTTTTTCCCGCTTTTGTACAGTTCGTTCCGGGTAGCGGCGTAGATAGCGGCAATGTTGTCGTGGAAAAGAACGTTGCTTCCCGTAGCCGCTTCCATCGCTACCGCGCCGGCGATTAACTGTTTAATGTCGATTCCGGCAACTGCGATAGGCAATAAACCGACGGGAGTCAGGACGGAGAAGCGGCCTCCCACATTGTCGGGGATAACGTAGGTTGGGTAGCCTTCTTTGCCGGCTAACGTTCGCAGGGCGCCTCGCGCTTTATCGGTAACTGCGACAATCCGTTTCCGGGCGATTTCTTTTCCGGCCGAATCTTCCAATTGTTTTTTCAGGATACGGAAAGCCAAAGCCGGTTCGGTGGTTGTTCCCGATTTGGAAATGTTGATGATGCCCCATGATTTGTCTTTTAAATAGTTGGATAATTCGTACAAATAGTCTTCCCCGATGTTGTGGCCGGCATAGAGCACGACCGGTTTTTTATTTTCCAAATAGTCGAACGAGCCGGATAAGGCGTCGATGACGGCTTTGGCTCCCAGATAACTTCCGCCGATACCGACGACAACGATAACTTCGCAATGGGTACGAAAATCGGCAGCCGTTGCCTGTATCCCGGCCATATCCGCTTCGGAGATGGAGGAAGGGAGATGCAACCAGCCCAAAAAATCGTTTCCTTTGCCGGTTCCGTTTTCCAGTTTCCGGTTAGCGGCTTCTGCTTGGGAAGCCTGCGCGTACACTTGTTCTTTCGTGATTGTTCCTAATGCCTTGTTAATGTCTAATGTAATCCGATTCATATTTTAATTTGTTATTTGAATGTTTCCGTTAACTTCCGGATGGCCGGCACTGCCGATTTGCTTTCGTACAATATTGAATAAACGGTGTTTAAAATCGGCATTTCAACCTTGTAAGTATCGTTGATTTCTTTGATACATTTGGTGCCGAAATAACCTTCGGCAATCATTTCCATTTCTAATTGGGCGGTTTTTACGGAATACCCTTTGCCGATCATTGTCCCGAAAATCCGGTTGCGGCTGAAACGGGAATAAGCCGTGACCAGCAGGTCGCCCAAATAGGCCGAACCGGATATATTGCGTTCCAGAGGGTTGACGGCGTTGATGAAGCGTTCCATTTCCAGAATGGAATTGGATACAAAGATGGCTTGGAAGTTGTCGCCGTATTTCAAGCCGTGGCAAATACCGGAAACGATGGCGTAAACATTTTTCAGGACGGAAGCATATTCAATTCCGGTTATATCGTTGCTGATGGCTGTCCGGATAAAATGCGTGTTGAACATCCCCGACAAGGTTTGTCCGCGTTCGGTGTTGGAGCAGGCAATTGTCAGGTAGGAAAGTCTTTCCAACGCCACTTCTTCGGCATGGCAGGGGCCGCCCAGTACGGCAATGCTGTCGCTTTCGAGTCCGTAGAAATTCATGAAATAATCCGATACGAGCATGTTTTCGTCGGGAACGATTCCCTTGATGGCAGAAACGATTGTTTTGTTTTTCAGGGGAATAGTCAGTTTTTGAAGATGCTGTTTAAGGAAAGGGGAGGGAGTGGCAAAAATCAAGGTATCACAATTTTCGACAATTTCATTGATGTTGTCGTAAAACCGGATATTTTCGGTATTGAATTTAACGCCGGTCAGATAAAAAGGATTGTGTCCGAAGTTTTTCATTTCTTCGATTTGTTCCGGGCGGCGCATGTACCAACTGAAATTTGTTTGCGTCATTGATATGATTTTAGCGATAGCGGTTGCCCAGCTACCGGCGCCCATGATGCCTACTTTTCCTGATGTGTTCATAATTCGGGTCGCATTTGAGGGAAAAACAATACTTCCTGTATGGAGCGTTGTCCGGTTAGCAGCATGGCTAAGCGGTCTATTCCGATTCCCATTCCGGAGGTTGGGGGCATTCCGTATTCCATGGCGCGGAGAAAGTCGCGGTCGATGAACATCGCTTCGTCGTCGCCTTTTTCCGAGAGGCGCAGTTGTTCTTCAAAGCGTTCGCGCTGGTCAATCGGGTCGTTTAATTCGGAATAAGCGTTGGCCAGTTCTTTTCCGTTGACCATCAATTCGAACCGTTCGGTCAAATCCGGATCGTTGCGATGACGTTTGCAGAGCGGCGACATTTCTTTTGGATAATCAATAATAAAGGTTGGCTGGATGTATTTTCCTTCGCATTTTTCGCCGAAGATTTCATCAATCAGCTTTCCTTTTCCCATCGTTTTGTCTTGTTCGATATGCAGTTGTTTGCATACTTCGCGCAAAGCGTCTTCGTCCATTCCCGAAATATCGACGCCGGTATTTTCTTTAATTGCGTCAATCATAGTTACCCTGCGATAGGGCGCCTTGAAATTGATAAGGGTGTCGCCGGCTTTTACCTCTGTGGTTCCGAGTACGTCCATGCAAATTTTTTCCAGCAGTTGCTCGGTAAAATTCATCATCCAGCGGTAGTCTTTGTAGGCGACATAAATTTCGAGGCAGGTAAATTCGGGATTATGCGTTCGGTCCATTCCTTCGTTGCGGAAATTGCGCGAGAACTCGTAAACGCCGTCAAATCCGCCGACAATCAGTCGTTTAAGATATAATTCGTTGGCAATGCGAAGGTAAAGGGGAATATCCAACGCATTGTGGTGAGTGATGAACGGGCGGGCGGCGGCTCCTCCGGGGATGCTTTGTAAAACGGGCGTATCCACTTCGATGTATCCGCGCCGGTTGAAGAAATCGCGCATCGTGTTGAATAGCTGCGTTCTTTTGATGAAAATATCCTTTATTCCTTCGTTGACTATCAGATCGACATACCGTTGGCGGTAGCGCAGTTCGGGGTCTTTAAATTCGTCGTAAGCTACGCCGTCTTTGTATTTTACGATGGGTAGCGGTCGCAACGATTTGGAGAGGAAGGTCATTTCTTCTACGTGAACCGATATTTCACCCATTTGGGTACGGAAAACGTAACCTTTGATTCCGATATAGTCGCCGATGTCGAGGAGTTTTTTGAAGACAATGTTATAGAAATCTTTATTTTCATCCGGACAAAGATCGTCCCTGCTGATGTATAACTGTATTCTTCCTGAAGAATCCTGCAATTCGGCGAAAGAAGCTTTACCCATGATTCGGCGGCTCATGATTCGTCCGGCAATCGAAACTTCGCGCCGGGGAGCATCGTCTTGAAAGGTTTCTTTGATTTCCTTCGCGTATGCTGTAACGGGATATTCCCGGGCGGGATAAGGTTCTATGCCCAAGTTGCGCAGTTCTTCCAAACTTTTACGGCGAAATATTTCCTGTTCGCTTAATTCAAATGTAAACATTTACTCAGTTAATTTTGAAAAATTAAACTGCAAAGGTACGATTTTATTACTAACTATTATACAGACTATGCGTTTTTTCTACCGGGCGCTGCATTTCCCTGTTGAAAGTGAGTATCATTTTCTTTCGACGCACCGGGAGAAAGAGGCGGAATGGTAAAAGTACAGCTTGTTGGAGTTGTGACAAAATCGTCGCAAGATGCGTTGCCGAGTTTGACTTCGGTTATCCAGTCCATGTAATTGTTGTTTATAATTGTTAATTCACTCCTATATTCTGTCATTGCGCGCTTGACGCGCAATCCCCAGATGATTCGCAGCACGTTGTTCAGGGGATTCCGCGTCAAGCGTGGGATGACAGGAATAGAATCCGTGCCGATCCGCCCAATCCGCGTCATCCGCGTTCCATTGCGCAACGGGTACAAAAACCTGCCGAATCTCTTTTAGAGATAAGACAGGTATTGTTTTTTCCTGAAATATAGTTATTTCGCAGTGTGTATAGCATAATTCCGTTAACTTCCAAAGTAGTTAATAATACGTAATAAACTGTAAATTTCGGAAGCTGCCATATTCGTCGGATGTAAAGAAGCATTAGCGCAATCCATCGAATGGCTTCCGGAACAGAGGTATACTTTCGAATTGCTGCCTTTCTGAAAACGCTGTTTAAGTATTATTTCGTGTTCAATACAAAATGAACAATAAGAACGGCAGGTAATCTTTTAATTCACTGCGTAAGATTTTTAAGGCCTGGCTGATACGGTAATTGACCGTTTGATGTGATACATTTAGCTTTTGGGCGATTTCTTTGTGAGTCATATCTTGCAGCCGGTTCATCTCAAATGCAATACGATATTCTTGCGGAAGTTTTTCTATCGCATGTTGCAGTAAAGTCGTTAATTCTTGATACAGGTAGAAATCCGGATCTCCGAATTGATTTTCAAACTTTTCGGCAATTTTTTGATGAACAGCGCTTTTTATCCGGTTATGTGTAATTCGGTTCAACGATTTGTTTTTTACAATCATAAACAAAAGAGACTTTAACGACATATCCGGAATCAAATTTTGCCGGTTTTCCCAAAGCCATAACATAGTTTCCTGAACAACTTCTTCTGCCTCTTCTTTAGAAACATATTGAGAAGCAAATGAACATAATCCTTTAAAATATAAACGGTAAACAGAGTCAAATACATCCGGGTTCCCCGACCGGAGGTTATTTATCAGCTCGCTATTATTTTCCATTGGTCAAATAGATGAAACATTTGTTTTTAATCAAATTTGCTTATTTTTTTAACAAAGAAAGTAAAAAACTTTATTTTGAACAAAAAAATATAGTTAATTCTATTCGAACAATCGTTAAGAGTTAAGAGTTATGAATTAAGAGTGGCGCGAAGCGCGGCTGATGGAACGCGGATTTTATTCCTGTCATCCCGCGCTTGACGCGGGATCCCCTGAACAACCTGCTGCTGATTATCAGTGGATTGCGGGTCAAGCCCGCAATGACAGGAATAAACTTATAACTCCTACAGATTATTTTTTCCTGCGTTTGGCGATAATAAAGAATCCGTATCCGATGCCGGCGATAGCTACGATTTCCCAGCCGTCTTTCACCGGAGAGATTTTGTTTGCCAGACCGCTGTCGTCTTGATTTTCTCTACTGCCGGCGCGAAACAGGCCGCGATTGTCATTGTTGCCGGTCGAATTTTCATCTTCGTCTCCGTTTTCCGAAGCTTCTACGTTTCGGCTGTAAATGCCCTGCGCAAAAATGTTTGTATCCGCGATAAACGGGTTGACTGCCAA
>JAISNS010000007.1 GCA_031276105.1 Dysgonamonadaceae bacterium | reverse complement strand
GATGAACGCCGGAGGCGTCACCCTTTTATGTATGTGCAAAACACCAAAAGGGCAACGCCATCCGGCGTTCGTGGTGGGAGAAGAACGCCGCTTACCCCCAGATAAATCTGGGGGTTATTCACAGGATACGCCTACCGGCGTATCGCAATGCGGCAACAAGCAGGTCGTTTGCATCGGCAAGCCCCGCAGGGGCGACACTCTATTAACCGGATGCTTTAGCTTCCGGTTGCGGCAGGCCTCTCTCGCCGCCCAGCCCCGCAAGGGCGACACTTTATTAACCGCGCGTTTTAACGTGCGGAAATTAGGAAATAAGTATTATAAATTATAAACAAAAATTACAATGACAAAAAAAATTTTAGTATTATTTACACTTCTTTTGAGCGCCAATTTGCACGCTCAGGTCTCTATCGGCGATTTAAGTGCGCCTGCCAAAGGCGCGCTTCTGGATTTGAACAAAACCGTTAAGGGAGGCTTGGCGCTCTCGAACGTGAAACTTGACAATCTCTACACGATTCCGGCTACATTTCCCGGTATGAGTTCGCCGCCGCCCGATGTGAACGCGCAGTTTACCGGCGCCATAGTTTACCATATCGGCGAGAACAATATTCCGGCCGGCGTTTATGTCTGGAACGGTACCAACTGGACGCCGGCCAAAGAAAATTGTGCGCCGCTAAACCGGTTAAACCTGACGACCTCAACTTTTTTTGTCAAGAAAAATGAACCGATAACTTTTTCCGTTTTGAGCAACGCAGGCAAGTATTGCGCCCAATGCGAAGAATATGACTGGACAGTTAACGATGTAACTTCCAAAACGTCCGTTTATCCCGAATCGACATGGACAACCTCTTTTGCTTCTGTCGGCATCTATGAGGTAGAAGTTGATGTATCCAACTGTTATAGCAGCCCTTCTTCCAAAACATCGAGTAATAGGGTGGCTGTTTTCGTGATCAATGACGACGGATCGATTCCTTCCGAAATGGTTGACGGAAATTACGGTATTAGTGGCAATCTTTGTTCCGATGCAAATTCGTTGAGCAGTGCCACAAAGACTTATACATTTACCGCTACGGCTGCTTACAGCGATTTGACGGTTTTGAGTCCGGTTGATGATGCAGGTATTGTGGCGGGCGTTTCCCAGCCGGCAACCACTTCCGGCAGTACGCCGGCTGCGTTTACGATTACGTTTGCATCGGACGTGAAAGACCGTGTGTTGGCTGCCGGAAGTCCGGCCAATGTGAAACTATTCCTCAGTTATAAAAATAGCAGCGGCGTATTTAGGATTGCTTCTTTGAACATCATGGTTCGGGACGGCATCTGTTGCACAGGGGTAGTTATACCCGGCGGCGTTCATGTACAGGGTAATAATACTGATCCTGACGCCGAACAGAAATACATTACAGACGGTCGTGGATATTCTCAGCTTTTGAATACCGGTGACGCATCTACTTCGTTCTCGAAATTGAGTCCTGCAAAAGATTTGTGTGTGTATTATCGTAATGGATCATCAACGCTGCATAATGTTCCTGCAATAAATAACTGCTATACTGCGGATCCGGATGCAATTGATGCAGCAGATGCGAGTATGGGAAATTGGCGTGTGCCGAATATAGCCGAATTAGCTCAAATGTCGACGGATGCTGTTAGCGGCAATGTTAACGGCGCTTATATCCAATACAATCAGCTTGCGTCGGTAGCAGGAGCAAGTCCCGGAACCCAAAATATAACCAATCAGTTTCTTTGGAGTAAGAGAGACATCAGTGGCGGCACCAGTCTGATATTTCAATTTGACACCAGCTATTCGCTATGGATAAATCAGACTTTCACTACCCAATATCGTTGTGTGAGGTCAATGGATTAATTTTATCTGCCTTTTAAAACAGCACGGCTGCCTCGAAATTACTTTCGAGACAGCCGTTTATATAAATTACGCAGGATTTCCTTATCAATCGTTTACAGCGGACATTCGTTCCAATGTTTTGGAACGTATAGATGTATTATAAACTTTTTCAATACTATCCTTACTGCCCACGATGATTTTATCAAATTCTTTCTGTCCCGTACCGGCAGGAATCAAGTGACCGCAAATCACGTTTTCCTTCATTCCTTCCAGGCGATCGACTTTTCCGTTAATGGCCGCTTCATTCAACACTTTGGTTGTTTCCTGAAAGGAAGCTGCCGACATGAAACTCGTCGTTTGAAGCGCCGCCCGCGTAATTCCCTGAAGCACCTGATTGGCGGTTGCCGGAACAGCGTCCCTAACTTCCACCGGTTTCAAGTCGCGGCGTTTCAGCGCCGAATTTTCATCCCTCAGTTTACGGGCTGTAACAATCTGACCGGCTTTCAAGTTGGGAGAATCGCCGGGTTCAACAACCACTTTCTTGCCCCAGATACGATCGTTTTCTTCCATTACATCTTGCTTGTCAACCAATTGTTGTTCAAGGAAGCGAGTATCGCCCGGTTCCACAATTTCTACTTTACGCATCATTTGCCGGACAATCACTTCAAAATGTTTATCGTTGATTTTCACCCCTTGCAGGCGGTACACATCCTGTACTTCATTAACGATATATTCCTGAACAGCTGTCGGCCCACTGATGGCCAAGATGTCGGAAGGCGTAATTGCTCCGTCGGAAAGCGGCGTTCCGGCATGTACATAGTCGTTTTCCTGAACCAGAATTTGTTTGGACAAAGGCACCAAGTATGTTTTATATTCGCCCGATTTGGAAGTAACAATCACTTCACGATTTCCTCGTTTGATTTTGCCGAACGAAATTTCGCCGTCAATTTCCGATACTACCGCCGGATTCGACGGATTGCGGGCTTCAAACAATTCGGTAACACGCGGAAGTCCTCCGGTAATATCGCCCGTCTTGCCGACTGCACGCGGAATCTTGACGAATACATCGCCTATTTTAATCGCATCTCCTTCTTCCCTAATTACGTGAGCGCCCAGAGGCAAGTTGTACGTTTTCAAGATTTCGCCGTTTTCGCCGACGATTTGCGCCGCCGGAATACGGGTTCTGTCGCGCGATTCAACGATAATTTTCTCCCTCAAGCCGGAAACTTCGTCGTATTCTACTTTATATGTCAGGTTTTCGATTAGGTTTTCGAAATAAATCTTTCCCGAAAATTCCGACACGATTACGGCGTTGAACGGATCCCACTCAATAATCATATCGCCTTTTTTAATCGTAGCGCCACTGTTGAAATAGAGTTTGGATGCATACGGCACGTTGTGGTTAGACAAAACGATTCCCGTGTTCGGATCAATGATACGTAATTCGGAAAGCCGGCTGATGACAATCCGGTATTTTTTACCTTGTTCATCCACCGCATCCACCGTACGTAATTCATCAATTTCCAACGTACCGTCGTATTTGGAGATCAATTTACTTTCCGTAGCGATATTCGAAGCGATACCGCCCACGTGGAAGGTACGCAACGTCAACTGGGTACCCGGTTCGCCGATAGATTGAGCGGCAATAACGCCTACCGCTTCTCCTCTCTGCACCATCCGTCCGGTGGCCAAGTTACGTCCGTAACATTTGGCGCAAACGCCTTTTTTGGATTCGCACGTCAATACCGAACGAATTTCCACCCGTTCGATAGGTGAATTTTGTATTTTTTCGGCAATATCTTCCAAAATTTCTTCTCCGGCTCTTACCAGCAATTCGCCGGTAGTCGGGTGTTGAATATCGTGAACGGAAGTCCGTCCCAAAATACGTTCGTATAAAGAAGCAACGACTTCTTCGTTGTTTTTCAATTCGGTAGCCACCAAGCCGCGCAATGTGCCGCAGTCAACTTCATTGATGATTACATCGTGCGATACATCTACCAGACGGCGGGTCAAATAACCGGCGTCGGCTGTTTTCAAAGCGGTATCGGCCAAACCTTTACGCGCTCCGTGGGTAGAAATAAAATATTCCAGCACCGACAAACCTTCCTTGAAGTTCGAAAGAATCGGGTTTTCGATAATCTGACCGCCTTCCGCCCCGCTTTTCTGAGGTTTAGCCATCAAACCGCGCATACCTGATAACTGACTGATCTGAGCATTCGAACCGCGGGCGCCCGATTCCAGCATCATACACACCGAGTTGAAACCCTGGTCGTCTTCACGCAATTGTTTAATAAGAATTTTGGACAAATTGTTGTTAACGTTTGTCCATATATCAATAATTTTGTTGTAACGTTCATTATAAGTAATGAAACCCATATTATAGGTGGAAAGAATTTCTTCCACGTCTTCATAGCCTTTAGCAACCAACACTTCTTTTTCTTCCGGAATGATGATGTCGTCGAGGTTGAAAGACAGGCCGCCCTTGAATGCCATGGTGTAACCCAAGTCCTTGATATCGTCGAGGAATTGCGCCGTGCGAGCGACTCCACACGTTTTGATAACTTTTCCGATGATATCGCGCAACGATTTTTTAGACAATTCTTCATTGATAAAACCGACTTCTTTCGGTACAAACTCGTTGACCATCACGCGGCCAACCGATGTTTCGAGCATCACGCGGACAATATTGCCTTCGTCGTTCACATCGTCCACATAAATCCGGATAGGAGCATGAATATCCACTTTTCCTTCGTTGTAAGCGATAACAGCTTCTTCCGGCCCGTAGAACATCAGGCCTTCGCCTTTTGCGCCTTTGCGGAGGCGGGTGATATAAAACAAGCCTAAAACCATGTCTTGTGAAGGAACGGTAATCGGCGCTCCGTTGGCCGGATTCAAAATATTATGAGAAGCCAGCATCAACATTTGGGCTTCCAAAATTGCTTCATTTCCTAAAGGAAGATGCACAGCCATCTGATCTCCGTCGAAGTCGGCATTGAAAGCCGTACAGGAAAGCGGGTGCAACTGAATCGCTTTTCCTTCAATCAATTTGGGTTGAAAAGCTTGGATACCCAAGCGGTGCAAAGTCGGAGCACGGTTCAAGAGAACGGGATGCCCTTTCATGACATATTCCAGAATATCCCAAACAACGGGTTCTTTCCTGTCCACTATTTTTTTAGCCGATTTGACTGTTTTTACGATGCCGCGATCTATCAATTTACGGATGATAAACGGTTTATAAAGTTCGGCAGCCATATTTTTAGGAATACCGCACTCGTGCATTTTCAATTCGGGGCCAACAACAATTACCGAGCGAGCCGAATAGTCGACCCGTTTACCCAACAAGTTTTGACGGAAACGTCCCTGTTTTCCTTTTAGACTGTCGGACAAAGATTTCAGCGGGCGGTTGGCATCGGTTTTTACGGCGCTTGATTTACGTGAGTTATCGAACAAAGAATCGACCGATTCCTGAAGCATTCGTTTTTCGTTTCGCAAAATCACTTCCGGCGCTTTGATATCAATCAAGCGTTTCAGCCGGTTGTTGCGGATAATTACTCTGCGGTACAAATCGTTCAAGTCGGAAGTGGCAAAACGACCGCCGTCCAAAGGCACTAACGGCCTTAATTCGGGAGGAATTACCGGAACGATTTTGACGATCATCCATTCGGGACGGTTTTTTCCTTTCGATATACGGAACGATTCTACTACCTGCAACCGTTTCAACGCTTCGTTTTTCCGCTGTTGGGAAGCGTCGTTTCCGGCTTTATGACGTAATTCGTAAGATAAAGCGTCTAAATCCAAGCGGGCAAGCAGGTCGTAGATGGCTTCCGCTCCCATTTTGGCAATGAATTTATTCGGATCGGCATCTTCCAGCAACTGATTATCTTTCGGAAGATTATCTACGATGTCTAAATATTCTTCTTCGGAAAGCAAATCGTAAGTAGCAATTTCCGAAACAATACCCGGCTGAACAACTACATAGCGTTCGTAATAGATAATCGAATCCAGTTTTTTGGTCGGCAATCCCAGTAGATAGCCGATTTTGTTGGGCAATGAACGAAAATACCAGATATGAGCTACCGGAACTACCAAATGGATATGTCCCATTCGCTCGCGGCGCACTTTCTTTTCGGTTACTTCCACGCCACAACGGTCGCAAACAATTCCTTTATAACGGATACGTTTGTATTTACCGCAATGACATTCGTAATCTTTTACAGGTCCGAAAATACGTTCGCAAAACAAACCGTCTCGTTCCGGCTTGTAAGTGCGGTAATTGATTGTTTCGGGTTTCAAAACTTCCCCACTGGATTGAGACAGTATTTCATCGGGGGAAGCCAATCCGATAGATATTTTGGAAAAATTGCTTTTTGCCTTCGTTTCTTTTCTAAAAGCCATATTTTTTTTGCATTAAGAACTAAAAACGAGAACTAAAAATTGCGTCAAACACAACAGAAAGGAGGAAACAATTTTTAGTTTTCAGTTTTCAGTTTTCAGTTTTTATTCTAAAGTGATATTCAAACCTAAGCCTTTCATTTCGTGTAGTAACACATTCAATGATTCGGGTATTCCCGGAGTCGGCATCGGATCGCCTTTTACAATTGCTTCGTATGCTTTGGCACGTCCTACCACATCGTCAGACTTGATAGTCAGGATTTCCTGAAGAATGAAAGAAGCGCCGAAAGCTTCCAAAGCCCAAACTTCCATTTCTCCGAAACGTTGTCCACCGAATTGAGCTTTACCGCCAAGAGGCTGCTGGGTAATCAACGAATACGGGCCGATGGAACGTGCGTGCATCTTGTCGTCGACCATGTGGCCTAATTTCAACATGTAAATAATTCCTACGGTAGCCGGTTGGTCGAAACGTTCGCCGGTGCCGCCGTCGTAAAGGTAGGTTTTTCCCGAACGGGGAAGCCCGGCTTTATCCGTCCACACATTTAAATCGGCTAAGGAAGCTCCATCGAAAATAGGGGTAGCAAATTTTACTCCTAAATTTTTCCCGGCCCATCCCAAAACCGTTTCAAAGATTTGTCCCAAGTTCATACGGGAAGGTACGCCCAAGGGATTCAGGACAATATCTACCAGCGTTCCGTCTTCCAAGAAAGGCATGTCTTCGTCGCGGACAATCCGCGATACGATGCCTTTGTTTCCGTGACGTCCGGCCATTTTATCGCCTACCTGCAATTTTCGTTTTTTGGCAATATAGACTTTCGCCATTTGAACGATACCCGTAGGTAATTCATCTCCAATCGTATAATCGAATTTCTGTCGCTTCAATTCAGCATCAAATTCCTTGTATTTTTTCAAATAATTGACAATTACGTCGCGAATCAATCCATTTTTAGCGGGGTCGGGCGTCCATTTACTTACTTGAACCATTGAATAATCAATTTTATTGAGATCTTCTTTGGTAAACCGGGAGCCTTTGGGAATGAGTTCGATATTCATGAAATCTTTTACGCCCTGAGATACTTTCCCTTCGGTAAGCACAAGCAATTTATCTACCAAATTTTCTTTCAAAACAGCGATCTTGTTTTCGTATTCATCATCCAATTGAGGCAGACGGGCTTTGTCGCTCAAGCGGGTTTTCCGTTTTTTTGCTGCTTTGGAAAACAAATTTCGCCCGATAACTACGCCGCGCAACGAAGGAGAAGCTTTCAGTGAAGCGTCTTTTACGTCGCCTGCTTTTTCGCCGAAAATAGCGCGAAGTAATTTTTCTTCGGGCGACGGGTCGGATTCGCCTTTCGGGGTGATTTTACCAATCAGGATATCGCCCGGTTCGATGCGGGCGCCTAAACGAATAATGCCGTGTTCATCCAAATCTTTCGTTGCTTCTTCGCTGATGTTCGGGATATCCGAAGTAAGTTCTTCCACTCCCCGTTTGGTTTCGCGGACTTCCAATACATATTCGTCAACATGAACGGACGTGAAAATATCTTCCCGCACCACCCGTTCGCTGATAACAATAGCATCTTCGAAGTTGTATCCTTTCCAAGGCATGAAGGCCACTTTCAGGTTTTTTCCTAAAGCCAATTCGCCGTTTTCGGTCGAATAACCTTCGGTCAATATTTGACCTTTCGTTACGCGGTCGCCTCTGCTGATAACCGGCCTCAAATCGACCGTTGTATTCTGATTGGTCTTTCTGAATTTCGGGATGTTATACGTTTTTATCTCCTGATCGAAGCTAACAAATTTTTCATCGTCAGTCTTATCGTATTCAATGTCAATCCGGGTAGCATCCACAAAAACGACCGTTCCGTCGCCTTCTGCCGCAATCTGAGTGCGCGAGTCCTTAATTAATTGTCGTTCCAGTCCGGTTCCTACAATCGGAGCCTCCGGCCGCAACAGGGGAACTGCCTGACGCATCATGTTTGAACCCATCAAGGCGCGGTTGGCATCGTCGTGTTCCAAAAAAGGAATCAGCGAAGCGGCAATCGAAGCAATCTGCGTAGGGGAAACGTCCATTAATTCAACGGCTTCCGGTTCTACGACCGGATAGTCTGCGTCTTGGCGCGATTTAACCCGATTGCGGATAAATGTACCGTTATTGTTCAATGGCGCATTTCCTTGGGCGATGATTTTTCCTTCTTCTTCTTCAGCCGTCAAGTAAACAATTCCGTCGGCTGTCAAATCCACGTATTTGCCCGTTACTTTCCGGTAAGGCGTTTCGATAAATCCCAATTCATTAATTTTGGCATATACGCAAAGGGATGAAATCAAACCGATATTCGGGCCTTCGGGAGTTTCGATCGGACACAAGCGGCCATAGTGCGTATAATGCACGTCGCGGACTTCAAATCCGGCGCGTTCGCGCGAGAGACCTCCGGGGCCTAAAGCCGACATACGGCGCTTGTGCGTGATTTCGGCCAAAGGATTGGTTTGATCCATAAATTGCGACAAGGCATTGGTTCCGAAAAACGAATTGACAACGGAAGAAATGGTCTTCGCGTTGATCAGGTCTATCGGCGTAAATACTTCATTGTCGCGCACATTCATGCGTTCGCGAATGGTTCGCGCCATACGCGCCAAGCCAATTCCGAACTGGTTGTATAATTGTTCGCCGACGGTACGCACCCGGCGGTTACTTAAATGGTCGATATCGTCCACATTAGCTTTGGAGTTGATAAGTTCAATCAGATATTTGATGATTTCAATAATATCTTCTTTGGTCAATACCTTAACTTCGGAACTGGTGGTCAGATTCAATTTTTTATTGATGCGATACCGTCCTACTTCGCCTAAATCGTATCGTTTTTCGGAGAAAAACAAATTCTGAATGACTTCGCGTGCGCTGGCGTCGTCGGCGGGGTCGGCATTCCGCAATTGGCGGTAAATATATACCACAGCATCGCGTTCCGAATTGCTCGGGTCTTTCTGCAACGTATTGTAAATGATTGCATAATCGGAAAGATTCTGGTCTTCGCGGTGCAATAAAATGGTTTGAACGCCCGAATCAAGGATTTCGTCCACATGACCGGATTCCAATACAACTTCTCGATCAATCAGGACTTCGTTTCGTTCGATGGAAACTACTTCGCCCGTATCTTCGTCAACGAAATCTTCTACCCAAGTTCTCAGTACCCGTGCGGCCAATTTGCGGCCAATCGCTTTGCTGAGATTGGTTTTGTTGACTTTAAGTTCTTCGGCGAGGTTAAATATTTCCAATATATCTTTATCGCTTTCAAAACCGATAGCCCGTAAAAGCGTCGTAACCGGTAATTTCTTTTTCCGGTCGATATAAGCATACATGACATTGTTTATATCGGTCGCAAATTCGATCCAACTTCCTCTGAAAGGGATGATTCGCGCCGAATACAATTTGGTTCCGTTGGAATGGATACTTTGTCCGAAAAATACGCCGGGCGAACGGTGCAACTGCGAAACAACCACCCGTTCGGCGCCATTGATTACGAAAGTTCCTCTTTCCGTCATATAGGGAATCGGGCCTAAATAAACATCCTGAATGACGGTATCAAAATCTTCGTGATCGGGATCCGTACAATACAGTTTTAATTTGGCTTTAAGCGGAACGCTGTAAGTCAAGCCGCGCTCAATACATTCTTCGATAGCGTACCGGGGCGGGTCGATGTAATAATCCAAAAATTCGAGAACGAAGTTATTTCGTGTGTCTGCGATAGGAAAATTTTCGGCAAACACTTTGAACAAGCCTTCGTTTTTTCTTTTTTCGGGCGGAGTATCTAACTGGAGGAAGTCTTGAAAAGACTTCAATTGTACTTCGAGAAAATCCGGATATTCGTAGGGATTTTTAATCGAAGCAAAGTTTATTCTTTGATTATTGCTTGTTATTGAAGACATTTAATGCAGGGAATTTGGAACTTAATATTATGATAACACAAAAAGGTTAAGAACCTTCTGAAAAGGTTCTTAACCGAGAATCTGGTTACAGGAACAGTTATTTAAGTTCAACTTCTGCTCCGGCTTCTTCCAACGATTTCTTCAATGCTTCAGCTTCATCTTTAGAAACGGCTTCTTTGATAGGAGAGGGAGCGCTGTCGACAATGTCTTTGGCTTCTTTCAGGCCAAGACCGGTTAACTCTTTCACTAATTTAACGATAGCTAATTTGTTAGCGCCTGGGCCTTTCAAAACGACGTCGAAAGATGTTTTTTCTTCTTTTTCTTCAACTGCGGCAACCGGACCTGCAGCGACAGCAACAGCTGCAGCAGCGGGTTCAATACCATATTCCGATTTAAGAATTTCAGCAAGTTCGTTTACTTCCTTTACTGTTAAGTTTACTAATTGTTCAGCAAAAGCTTTTAAATCTGCCATTTTTTATAAAATTTAATTTGTTTGATAATTTTTTCTTTTTACTAAACCAGTTTTTTTGTAAATGAGAATTTATTCTCTTGTTTACTCACAACTCGTTTATTTAATTTACTCATAACTCATTTACTCTCTTTCCGAAAGTGTTTTTAATACTCCGTGGATAGTTTGTCCTCCCGACTGAAGAGCCGAAATAACGTTCTTGGCCGGCGATTGCAACAAGGCGATCACATCGGCTATCAGTTCGTTTCTGCTCTTGATGGAAACAAGCAAATCCAGATTTTCCGCTCCTACATAGAAACTTTCCTGTACGTAAGCCGCTTTTAATTTAGGAATATCCGTTCCTTTGGCAAACGTTTTGATCAGTTTGGCAGGGCTATTGGCATTGTTTGAAAACATAACCGCCGTATTGCCTTTCAATGCAGTATCCAATGCGGAAAAATCGGTTTCCGACTGTTCCAAAGCTTTCTTAAATAAGGTGTTTTTTACAACAACTAATTTAATATCTTCTTTGTAACATTCTCTTCTTAAACTGCTTGTCGCTTGCGCATTTAACGTGGCGACATCGGTTAAATAGAAGTTCGCATATTGACCTACCGTAGTAGCTAATTGTTCAATAACAAGTGCTTTATCTTCCTTTTTCATAACTTCTTCCTTTTTAAATTTCATCAACTGATTTGGGGTCTATTTTAAGACCCGGACTCATTGTACTCGAAAGATAAATGCTCTTTACATACGTACCTTTAGCAGTAGCAGGCTTCAATTTGATAAGCGTAGCGACAAATTCTTTGGCATTGTTCCGGATTTGTTCCGGCGCAAAAGATACTTTACCGACGGAAGTATGTACAATACCGCCTTTATCAACTTTAAAGTCGATTTTACCTTGTTTTACTTCTTTCACGGCAGTCGGCACGTCATTGGTAACCGTACCGCTTTTCGGATTCGGCATCAGACCGCGCGGGCCTAAAATCCTTCCTAAAGCGCCTATTTTACCCATGATAGCCGGTTGAGTGATAATCACGTCGATATCGGTCCAACCTCCTTTAATTTTGTCTATATACTCATCAAGTCCTACGTAGTCGGCTCCTGCCTCTTTAGCGGCAGTTTCCTGATCGGTAGTAACTAACGCAAGAACCCTCACTTGCTTACCTGTTCCATGAGGCAACGAAACGACGCCTCTCACCATTTGGTTAGCTTTACGGGGATCAACACCTAAGCGGACGTCAATGTCCACAGAAGCGTCAAATTTGGCCGTTGTAATTTCTTTTACCAAAGCCGCCGCTTCTTTCAGCGTATATATTTTCCCTGCTTCAACTTTGCTTAAAGCCAACTTTTGATTTTTTGTAAGTTTACTCATTTCTCTATTGAAGTTTAAATTATTTTACAGGGAAAGCCCCATTGACAGTTATACCCATACTTCTGGCCGTTCCGGCGACCATTTTCATGGCCGATTCGACGGTGAAACAGTTTAAGTCGGCCATTTTATCTTCGGCGATTGCTTTTACTTGTTCCCAAGTAATTTCGCTTACTTTTTTGCGATTAGGCTCTGCCGATCCGCCTTTCAGTTTGGCTGCTTCCAACAACTGGATAGCCACCGGCGGATTTTTTACGATAAAATCGAACGACTTGTCGGCATAGTAAGTGATTACCACAGGTAATATCTTACCGGCCTTGTCTTGGGTTCTGGCATTAAATTGCTTGCAAAACTCCATAATATTGATACCCTTCGAACCCAAAGCAGGCCCAACGGGTGGAGAAGGGTTTGCGGCTCCTCCTTTAATCTGTAATTTCAGTTGTCCAGCAATTTCTTTTGCCATTGTTTTAAAATTTAATTTATAAATAATCAGATAACAAAAAATGTAAAAGGCGAAAAGCGTAACCTTTTCGTTCTATTCTTTTTCTACTTGCATATATCCTAATTCGAGAGGAGTTTTACGACCGAAAATCTTAACCATTACTTTGAGTTTCTTTTTGTCGGAATCAACTTCTTCAATTTCACCGTGGAAGCCGGTGAACGGGCCGAAAGTCACTTTTACCGTTTCTCCAACCATGTATTGAACATCAAATTCTTCCGCTTGCTCTTGCAATGCGTCAACGGTTCCGAGAATTCGCTTTACTTCCGAGGAACGTAAGGGAACCGGATCGTTTCCACCCAAAAAACCAATAATGTAATTAACATTTTTCAGAAAGTGTACGACTTCTCCTACCAAAACGGCTTCAATGATAATATACCCCGGAAGATAAGCCTTTTCTTTGATAACTCGTTTTCCGTTGCGTTGTTGAATCACCTTTTCGGTCGGAATAATCACTTGGGAGATGTATTCTTCCAAATGATTATTTTTGATATCTGCTTCGAGATATTCTTTTACCTTATTCTCTTTACCGTTAACGGCGCGGAGAACATAAAATTTTTTTTCAATTTCAGACATGCTTTATTTGAAAACACTTTTGTAAAAGAAATCAACCAAATTCTCAAAACTGAAGTCTATCCCAAATATCACTACAGCCATAATTAAGGAAGCTGTCATTACAACTACCGTGCTACTTGATAACTCCTGACTGGTAGGCCAAGATACCTTATATACAAGTTCGCTATAAGATTCCTTGATATAATTACCTATTCTTCGAAAAAACTTTTTCATTTTTGTATATCTTATTGCACGGGACGAGAGACTCGAACTCCCGACACCTGGTTTTGGAGACCAGTGCTCTACCAAACTGAGCTAGTCCCGTGTTTAACTAAAAACTAAAAGTTAAAAACTAAAAATAAAGGGAATTTCAGTTTTTAATTTTCAGTTTTTAGTTTTTAGTTTATTCAATGATTTCCGTGATCTGACCGGCGCCTACGGTACGACCGCCTTCGCGGATAGCGAAACGGAGTCCTTCGCTACAAGCAACCGGATAAATCAATTCAATCGTGATGGTTACGTTATCGCCCGGCATTACCATTTCGGTTCCTTCCGGAAGCGTAATTTCACCCGTTACGTCCAACGTACGGATATAAAATTGCGGACGGTATTTGTTGTGGAACGGGGTATGACGGCCACCTTCTTCTTTTTTAAGGATATATACCTCTGCTTTCACTTTGGTATGAGGTTTCACTTTGTTCGGGTGGGTAATAACCATACCGCGTTTTACTTCGTCTTTGTCGATACCGCGAAGCAACAAACCTACGTTATCGCCGGCTTGACCTTCGTCGAGGATTTTACGGAACATTTCAACGCCGGTAACGACTGATTTTTTACCTTCAGCGCCTAAACCGATGATTTGAACTTCTTCGCCGGTTTTGATGATGCCGGTTTCGATACGTCCGGTAGCAACAGTGCCGCGTCCGGTGATAGAAAATACGTCTTCCACAGGCATAAGGAAAGGTTTATCAACATCGCGCGGAGGCAGCGGAATCCAAGTATCCACAGCGTCCATCAGTTCCATGATTTTTTCTTCCCATTTCGGATCGCCGTTCAAACCGCCCAAAGCAGAGCCTTGAATAACCGGGGTGTTGGTTCCGTCGAATTGATAGAAATCAAGCAATTCTCTCATTTCCATTTCGACCAATTCCAACATTTCGGGATCGTCAACAATGTCCACTTTGTTCATGAAAACAACCAATTTCGGCACATTTACCTGACGGGCTAAAAGGATGTGCTCGCGGGTTTGGGGCATAGGGCCGTCGGTTGCAGCAACAACGATGATTGCGCCGTCCATTTGGGCTGCGCCGGTAACCATGTTTTTTACGTAGTCGGCATGACCCGGACAATCTACGTGGGCATAGTGCCGGAGAGCCGTTTCATATTCAACGTGAGCGGTATTGATAGTAATACCTCTCTCTTTTTCTTCCGGAGCGTTATCAATCTGATCGAAAGTTTTCACTTCGGAAAGACCTTTTTTCGCTAAAACCGAAGTAATAGCAGCGGTTAAAGTAGTTTTACCGTGGTCAACGTGACCGATTGTACCGATGTTAACATGGGGTTTCGATCGGTTAAAATGTTCTTTTGCCATAATTTAATTGATTCTTTTATTTTTAATGAATGTTTCTTCGTAAACTAAAAACTCATAATTAAAAACTAAAAACTTCCGAATTTTGCATTTAGATCGGATGCCGTTTTTTCGTTTTTTGAGCCGGCGCCGAGAGTTGAACTCGGGACCTCTTCCTTACCAAGGAAGTGCTCTACCACTGAGCTACACAGGCAATATCAGAGCGGAAGACGGGACTCAAACCCGCGACCCTCAGCTTGGAAGGCTAATGCTCTATCGACTGAGCTACTTCCGCTTGTTAAACTAAAAACTAAAAATTAGAAAGATCGTTTTTATTTTTTATTCCCATTTTTAATTTTTTGTGGGCAGTGATGGATTCGAACCACCGAAGGCGTACGCCAGCTGAGTTACAGTCAGCTCCATTTGGCCACTCTGGTAACTACCCATTCCAGAGCCTCTTGTAGGATTCGAACCAACGACCCCGAGATTACAAATCACGTGCTCTGGCCAACTGAGCTAAAGAGGCATACACTATGTCAAACAACAACCCCCCGCCTCTAAAAAAGCGAAACGGCTGCAAAGTTAGACATTATTTTTGGATTGACCAAATTTTTGTTCGTTATTTTCGTGAGTTCTACCGGATTTTTTTATTTCGGAACAAAACATCACATTTTTCTCCCGGCAACAGCATATTTATTCATCCAAGTCGATCGAATCGCTTGCAACTTCTTGGTCTGTCAACGGTTTTTTCCGCGAACGTTTTTCTTTGAATTTTACTACTTGCCGTTCCAATTTATCTACACATTTATCAATAGCTTCCTCGAAAGTATCGGCGATTTCTTCGGCAAAAAAGTCATGCCCTTTCGTAAATAATTTGATTGAAGCGTCTTTGTTTTCATTGGTTTCAGGTTTTACCACTTTCAACGAAACTTCGGCTAAATACACACCGTCGTGAAATTTAGCTAAACGCTTTACTTTCTTTTGAATAAAAGATTCTAATTGTTTACTTGCTTCAAAATGAATTGCTTGAATAGTAATTTCCATAAAAAACCTCCTTTGTTTTTAGGCTCTTGGATGAGCTTGGTGATACACTTTTTTTAATTCTTCGAAAGTTGTATGTGTATAAACTTCGGTGGACGAAAGGCTTGCGTGTCCTAATAATTCTTTTACCGCATTCAAATCCGCCCCGTTGTTCAACATATCGGTTGCAAACGTGTGCCTCAGAACATGAGGACTTCGTTGGGATAAATTGGGAATTGTTGATAATTTTTTATTGACGATATCATATACACTAGCATTCGACAGAGGTTTACCGTTTTTCCGCACGAAAAAGGCCGAACTGATACCCGGTTCTATTTCCCTATCTTTTATCATTTTATATGCCAATAAGGTATTTTTCAATTTTTCCGCAAATGGGATAAGTCGCTGTTTGTTTCCTTTTCCGTTCACTTTCAATAAATTGGCTCCAAAATCAACATCTCCGTTTGCCAATCCGACCAATTCCGCACACCGGATACCGGTTGTGTAGAAAACATCAATAATGGCTTTATCGCGTTCTTCTTCAAAAGTAGTAGCCGTTTCTTCTAATTCCGAAAGAAGGTTGCCCATTTCTTTTTCTTTAACAAAATTGGGCAAAGGTTTGTTTACTTTGGGGCCGGAAACTCGTTTTGCCGGATTTGATACAATATAATCGTATTTTTGCAGGTATTTGAAAAAAGATCTGAGCGAACTTAATTTTCTGTTGACGGAAAGGGGAGAATAGTTTTGTTCCATCAAAAAAACTATCCAACGGCGAATCATCGTTGCATCAACGAGAGAAAGATCGAATGATTCGTTGCCGCATACAAATTCTTTCAATTGCAACAAATCATTCTCATAACAAATTACGGTATGGGAAGAATAGTTCTTCTCATACTGTAAGTATTGTAGAAATGATTCGATCATCATACATTCGTTACTTTAAAGCAACGAAGATAATAAAAAATAATACAAAAAACGAAAAGAACAGGTTTTTTTCATTTCTTTATTATCCTCTCATTCAATTTAACAGTTTAATCTTCGGATTGACGGAGTTTTTGCACATAAACGGCGTGAATTTTCTGCTTTCTTTTTTCTACGGAAGGTTTTGTAAAAGCTTGTCTTTTTCTAAGCTCTTTAGTAACTCCTGTTTTCTCAAATTTTCTTTTAAACTTTTTTAAGGCTCTTTCTATGTTTTCGCCTTCTTTTAATGATACAATAATCATAATTTTTTTTTGACCGTTAATTTTTAATT
>JAISNS010000081.1 GCA_031276105.1 Dysgonamonadaceae bacterium | reverse complement strand
GCGTCTCAAAAAAGATTTAGCCGAACCGTACCTTATTGTGTATAATTCAAAAATTTAATACTAACTTTGCAGCAAAATTATTACTAAATACGGGTTATGTCTAAAAGAAAACTGCGGGTTCGCTTTGCTCCAAGTCCTACGGGGCCTTTGCATATCGGAGGAGTGAGAACGGCTTTGTACAATTATTTATTTGCGAAAAAGAATAACGGCGAACTTATTTTAAGAATAGAAGATACGGATTCTCAACGTTTCGTGCCCGGAGCCGAAGAATATATCATCGAATCGTTTCAATGGCTGGGTATCACATTCGACGAAGGCCCTCGCGAGGGAGGCGCATACGGCCCTTACCGGCAATCCGAAAGGAAGTCGCTTTATAAACCCTACGTAGATTATTTGCTGGAGAAAGGTTTGGCTTATATTGCATTCGATACGCCGGAGCAGTTGGAAGCAAAACGAAACGAAATCCCTAATTTCCAATACGACGCAACTTCGCGTTTATCGATGGTTAATTCCCTGACTTTGCCGAAAGAAGAAGTCCAAGCGCGCATCAATTCGGGACGGCAATACGTGGTGCGGATTAAAATCGAACCCGGACAAAACATTACGGTCAACGATTTAATCCGGGGCGAAGTAACTGTAAATTCTTCCGTTTTGGATGATAAAGTTCTCTATAAATCGTCCGACAATCTGCCTACCTATCATTTGGCCAATATCGTGGACGACCGTTTGATGGCCATTACGCACGTTATCCGGGGCGAAGAATGGTTGCCTTCGGCGCCGCTTCATGTAACGCTTTATCGCTACTTCGGTTGGGAAGACACAATGCCGGCATTTGCCCATTTGCCTCTGCTGCTGAAACCCGACGGCAACGGAAAGTTAAGCAAACGCGACGGCGACCGGCTGGGATTCCCCGTTTTCCCGTTGCAATGGACAGACCCCGCAACCGGAACCGTTTCGACAGGATACCGCGAACAAGGCTATGTGCCGGACGCCTTGATTAATTTCCTCGGTCTGCTGGGATGGAATCCGGGCGACGACCGCGAAATTTTTTCGCCCGACGAGTTGATTCGCTTATTTTCTTTGGAACGATGTAGCAAAAGCGGAGCAAAATTCGATTATAGAAAAGGAGAATGGTTTAATCATCAATACATTCAGCTGAAATCCGGTGAAGAAATCGCCCGGCTTTTCCTTCCGGTGTTACAGGAAAAAGGCGTGGAAGCTCCGCCGGATAAAGTCGCAAAAATAGTCGGCCTGGTTAAGGAACGAGTGAATTTTATCCATGAACTCTGGAACCAATCCGCTTTCTTTTTTGTTGCCCCGGCAATTTACGACGAAAAGACCGTCAAAAAACGCTGGAAAGAAGATTCGTCCGAAAAGATGCAGGAATTATTGACTGTTTTACAAGAAATAGATGATTTCTCCATTCATTCTACCGAAGCGACGGTGATGTCGTGGATTGAATCGAACGCCTATCCTACCGGTAATATCATGAATGCCTTCCGCTTAGCCCTTGTGGGCGAATCGAAAGGCCCGCATATATTCGATATTGTCGAAGTTCTTGGAAAAGAAGAAGTGATTAGCCGCTTGAAAAAAGCAATCGCAGAGTTGAGATAAACGACGAGTGAGAAGTAAATTGAAGTAAAAAATATGTATAATATAGCAATTGCGCTTTATGCTTTTGTCGTCCGCTTGGTTTCGCCTTTCAATAAAAAGGCAAAAATGATGTTGGCCGGACAAAAGAAAACGTTTCCCCTCCTTGAAAAAGCGATAGACAAAGACGCCGCTTATATCTGGTTTCACGCCGCATCTTTAGGCGAGTTCGAACAGGGACGTCCGCTGATGGAGAAAATAAAAAAAGAGAATCCCGAATACAAAATTCTGTTAACGTTCTTTTCTCCTTCGGGTTATGAAGTAAGGAAAAATTATCCCGGCGCCGATATTGTCTGTTATCTTCCTTTCGATTTTGTCGGCAATGCCATCCGGTTGCTGGAACTGGCTCGTCCGGTTATGGCTATTTTCATCAAATATGAGTTTTGGATGAATTACCTTTGCCGGTTGAAAAAGCGAAACATTCCCATTTATATTATTTCCGCCATTTTCCGTCCCAATCAAATCTTTTTCCGTTGGTATGGGAAAACGTACCGGAAAGTGTTGAAAAATTTCAACTGGTTTTTCCTTCAGGACGCCGATTCCGAAGAATTGCTGAAAAAGTTGAATATCAGTGGAAACATTACGATTTCGGGCGATACCCGTTTCGACCGGGTGCAAGAAATTTGCCGGCAGCGAAAAGCGATTGCCCCGATCGATAAATTTCGGGCGAATGTTCCGGCCAACTCATTTACTTTAGTCGCCGGAAGCGTCTGGGAAAAGGATGAAGCAATTATCCTTCCCTATTTTAATGCAACGCCGGCAATGAAATTGATAATCGTTCCCCATGAAGTGGACGAAGAACATCTTAACGCAATCATTTCGAAATTGGAACGGCCTTTCGTGCGCTATTCGCAAGTCCTGGCCGGCGAAATACCAAACGCTTCCTGCCTGATAATCGACTGCATCGGACTGCTCTCGTCCATTTACCCCTATGGAGACGTCGCCTACATCGGCGGCGGATTCGGCGCCGGCATCCACAACATCCTAGAAGCGGCGGTTTACGGTATTCCCGTTTTGTTCGGCCCCAATCATCACAAATTCAGGGAAGCCGGCGAATTAATCCGGTGCGGCGGCGGATTTTCTATTGCCGGAGCCGAAATATTTGCCGAACGAATGAATGAATTTTCAACGCGCACATCTTTGTTGCAAGAGGCCGGAAAACGCGCCGAAGAGTATGTACGGCAAAATCTTGGAGCCACTAACATAATTTAAGAAAAAATATTCTCATCCCAAGGGAGTTAAGAACTAATTGATAAATATCACCACTTTGTTTACAAATTTGTATCAGAAGGTTGTTTACATCTAAAAGTCAAAATTGTATCAGCACCTTGTTTACAAAATGGAAAAAGTTATTTGAAATATTGTATATTTCTGTTTCAAATTTAAAAATAAAAAAAGATGGAACAGGAAGAAATTTTAAGGCAGGAAGCCATCGATAAAGTCATTTGACATTCCAAATAAAAAAGGGGGATTAACTTTCTTTAACCATGTCAAAAATAGTTTGATAGTGTTTGATAACCGGTTTGGCAATTTTAGTTACCAGATGAATGAATTCCAAGCTTTTGTTCTCCAGCAATAAAGTTTTCACGCGGTTGTAATCTTTAATATATTGGTCAACAGCCGGTTGCGAATGATTGGTTTCAAGGGCAACGATGTTTGTCGGCTTTTTTTCCACCACATGCTTGTAAACAATCATGTTTTTATGAGTAATGGTGGAACCCATATCGTGAATGACTCCCGTGTGAGGCAGGACGACTTGATGCTCCTTCTCGTACTCGATTCTTTCCCTGCTGATTACCGGCATGCTGCTTGCTAAAATAAGTCCGATATCCCTGGTGGAAAGAATACCTCCCTGCTGATATGCTTCATTAATAATACGGGTAATCACCTGTTTTCGGATTTCAGAGATAGATTTCTTCTGCTCAAAAAGGGTAATCTCCTCGTCGGTTACAATGGAAAGTACAACGGGTTTGTATCTCCGATTTTTGGAATCCGCCTTTGTATCCTTATTCAGCGCATTCCAAAGCAGTTGGCCATGTTTGATTCGGTCTTTTTCGGGGATGTTTTCCTCAAAAATCCGGATAAGTTCATCGGCGACATTGGCGGCAGTAACCGGGCCGAGATAACGCA
>JAISNS010000041.1 GCA_031276105.1 Dysgonamonadaceae bacterium | reverse complement strand
GTTTACCGATTATTTAATCTATCCAGAATGTGCCGCAATGCGGACATTTGTTTCCACAGGGAAAATCGTTCCGGTAATACACATCCCGGTGACGGGTTATATCCATATCTCCCCAACTGCATTTACCTTTCCGGTATATTTCTGCGTATTTTCTGTCCTGCAAAGCTTGGGCGGCAAGGGAAGAGGCGGCGCTTTTCTTTCCGGGTATTTTATCGAACGAAAACACGGCTTTCGACGCCTCGCACCAGTCCTGATACATCCCGCATACCGCCGATACATAATTGTATTTGAAATACTTGTCGATAAAGAGATTTTCCCGTCTGAAGGGCATGGAAAACGAATGTCCCATCAAATGGGTATGGCTACCGCTTCCGTTGCCTGTGTTGATTACGGCAATAGCCGGACTGGTGAATGAGACGCTTTTCCAGTCTTTCTCGTTTTCGTGGATGAGACTTTTCACACTACCGTAAAAATAAACGACTAACCGGCCACCGTAAGAGGCCTGCAAAAGCATCTCCCGGATATTGTCATCCCATTGATTGCCGGTAATATTGAGTTTGCGTTTAATTTTGTCCATCCACAGGGTTTGCTCGCTTCGCGTCCAGCGCCATGAACCGTCGACAATTTCCAGACCGGTATCCATGAAAATGGAAAACGACTGCGTGTTTGCCAGCAACTCTTCGACAGGAAGACCACCGTCTTTTTCGTAGAGCCGGTTACGGATTTCATCTTCGTAACGTTCAAACACCAGCCGGCGAGCTTCGTCTTCACCTATCTCAAAGCGCCGTGAAACTGTTTCCTCCAATTCCTCCATGTATTCCAGGAGAGCGCCGGCCTCACAATCCATGTATGCGTCATCGACATACTCATAGATTCTGTCCAACGAATTGTCCGTCACGCAGGATTGAAGCAAATCTGTCTCCATATTCAAATTTTCATTGTAACCGACAGAATACAGACAGACATAAGCCGGCAACAATTCCCACAGCTGTTTTAATTCTATTTCATTTTTCATGTTTTTTTATTTGTGTATCATTTCAAGTATTTGCTTCTTAAAAACGGGGTAAAATTCTTTCCCGTCAAAGTGGTAATAAAGGTTTTCGGTTGAAGCGTTTTGATAGAATTCAATCCATTTCGACAGCCGCAGTTTCCAATCCGCTTCGTCCGTGAAATACAGCCATGTCCCGCTATTGCGTACCTGCCAGATAAACGCTCTTCCGGCCTTGCTTTCCAGAATCGCCTTTCTGTCATGGATCGTGAAATCCGTAATATAAATGGACGTTATGAGTTGTTGCGCAATCCTGTCCATTGTACCCAGCAACCGGCAAAGGCTTAACGGATCGGACTGTACCTCTAACGTATCGTAACCTTCCTTCTGCAATTTTTCCAGCAGTTTAGGGTGTTCATTACCGGATACCGGACGGGGCTGCAAATCCAGCGATATATGTTTATTACAGTCATCGCACCAGGCATCATCTTCCACATCGCCGGCATAACGGTTGTTTTCATTGGGATACACCCATATTTTTACCTGCACGTTTGTTGAGCCACACTCCGAGCAAATCAGGTATTCTTCCGGTTCATCCACAACTTCGGCGGTTGTAACTTCGCCGAGTTTTGTCAGCGTTTTTATATCATGCAGGGCATAATCCGCATGGATAAATTGCAGAATTTTCCCGCAGGATTCCCTACCGGGAAATTTTTCATTATCAAACAGCGCTTTCAGGGCGCTTTCTTCCGCCGGATTTTCCGGTACAAAGTTGTAGCCGGCTACCTTGCCGGCATGTTTTACCACTTCCAGTTTCATCGTTTTTTATATTTGTATTTTTTCTTTTTCTCATTTGGTCTGTTCCTGCATTTTACGGTAAACGGCAATCATCCATTCCGACACGTCAAATGCCAGGTCGCCTAACTTTTCGTCCAGTTGCCGCGTTTCTCCATATTCATTTTCTACCTCCAACAACAGAGTTTCATCACGGTAAATGACCGCACAGAGCGTTCCCTTACGGTATTCACCGCTGTAATCGTCATAATACCATATTCTTACAGACTGTTTGACGTCCAACGGCATTTTCTCTTCACCGTAATCCTGCATCATGTCCCGCATCCCGTCTCGCAATTCTTTTTGCAGCAGGGAGAATTTTTTCTCTATCTGTTCTATTTTTTTCATATCTGTGTTCATTTATAAATAGTGTCAATCAATATCAATCCGGTTACAAGTCCGGCAAAAATTTCCACCCGCAAGGCATTACCTCCACCCGTCCAAGTAAGAAAATGGAAGGGACACAGGGACACAGCCCGCCCGTAAACGGGCGATTCAGGCAGATCTCCTGCACTGTGTCCTGTGGTTGTTCTGGGGGAGGAATCCGGTTGCCTCACGGCAACGCTTGCAGTAAATGAGAATTTTTTCAGGCGGACAATCAGGGTTACAATCCCTGCAACGTTTTCTATTATTGTCCGTTAATCCGGCAGCACGGGTTTCAGTTGCCCGTGCTGTCGGCAGGCGGAAAACATCGGTTGACGTTTTTCATGCAGCGTTTTTGGTTTCCACCGGTTTGGAGGCTTTATCCGCTTTTTTCTCCTCTTTGGGCAATTCGACCCGAAAACCCAACGCATCAAAAGAGGCCTTTGTAGCGGCATGGATAGCCTTTTTGTAGTCCCTGACCGAACGTTCCAAATCTTTTTTGGTAGGCACTAATCCGATTCTTGCCCAAACGGATTCATCCAGTTGGTAACTTGCCACCTTTTCCTTTTTTGCGGTATGGAAAATGATGGCAGACGGAGTTGAGGCACGAAGTTTGGAGCGGATGCCGTCATTGTCGACACGCAGGCGGGTCTCTTCCTGTTTAACTTCCCAGAAAGTAGCGATTACATTTTTCCACGCCCGAAACTTTTCATTTTCCGATTTGTCGGCAGCTTCATAATCCGCTCCAAAAAAGAGCAACGCCGTTTTTTTATCGTCCTGTCCCGTATAGACAAGGATTACACCCGAAAAATCGTTACCCATTTCTGCAAACTGTGCAGCATTTAATTTACATATTGCCATAATAATAAAATTTAATGAATGAATTATTTAATAATGAATAAACTATGCAAAAGCGCATATTGCGGGCATCAGGGAATCGAACCCTGCCTTGACTGTCCATAACAGTATGCCCATAAAGAAAACGCCCGCACACTTTTTCCGGTGCGGACGTTTTTTTTACACTACAATTTATGCGCCTCACTGATTCGTTAAAACGTGCCACATATCCGCAAATTTTTCATTAACTTTGCAGCGTAATATTCAAAAAAATGCAGCCCTTTTATACTCCACTTTCAAAAGGCGTTTCTTTGGCACGTCCCGCATCTTTTCCAATGCGGCAGCTAACATTTGTGGCGAAGGCGGCTGGTGATTATGGGTATAACATTGGCAATACTCTTTTCTCAAGCCTCGTGCAGGTTGTTTTTCCTGCATAGCGTATTTTATCTCCGTGCGCGCTGGGCGCAATTATGGCATTATTCGTTACGCTTCCCGTTTCAGTGTGCTATACTCCCAAATTTAACGTATTTTGCACTCTCGGATAATGTACACGTACATTTACCGTTCCGACTTGCTGCATTGGTTTGCAGTCCTGCTTAGGGTGGTTATTTAACCCACTATTTAAGCGCTCCAAAGCGCACAGGCGTTTTTTGATTGTCCAAGCCTCAAAAAAATGTTTCCAATAAAAAAGGCTTTTTTGTTTCTCGCTTTTGCGGTCTGTTTTGTCTGTTTCTTATTTTTCGTTTTTAAGTTTATATATCATTCGTTTTTTGTTGTGTATATTGCGGCTCGCTTGCCGACTGACAACGATGCTATGATAAGCAAAAAAATTTATATACCAAACTTTTTTCAAAAAAAAATTTTCCGAAACTTGAAAAAAGAAAGAATGTAATAACGCGCACGCGCGAGGCTACATATTTGATTAACAGTTGTTTATAATATAAAACGGCCTTTTGAAAAAAAAATTATTTTCACGAAACAGAGGAAAGAACCGGATTAATATATATATCATTTTGACAGTATATAGTTGGAAACATAAAAAACTTACTTTCATACAGTTATATTTGACTGAATTAAATAAAAACGGCTATAACCGGATAAAAAATAAATTTTGCTTACAAAATGAAAGTGAATTTTTATTTTTACCTGTTTTTGGTTTACTTATCATAAAAGTAAGCATCATAACAAGCTGAAAAACAATGGACTGACATTTTGAAAAAGAAAAAGGAGGGTATCCCTCCGGGTGCGGATTCCAAATCTGTCCTCGGGGAAAATCCCCAAGTCCCGTTTTTGAGGCGTAAAAGGCATAACGGACAGGTTTTCTCAAACGGGAATTTGCTTACATTTTGACAGCCGGTTACCGAAAGAAAATGCCGCTTTTATATATAGAGTTGAACGACTTTTTCCCGCACGCTTTACTGTATATGTTATCCGGGTTGAAAATCCGAAGCGAAGGTTTGAAAAAGAACTGTAAATTTGCAATATATGGAATTTTTTACGGTAGTTCCAAACGGAACGCTTTATATATATTCCCCTGTTTGATTCGTGGAATTTCTCATATATGAAGTTCTTATTATCCGATTAAAAAACAAAGTGTTATTTACTTTTTTGTCCGGTTTTAGTATTTTTCATATACCGGAAAAATAAACAAAAATATTTTCTTTCCGTAAATGAAAAATCTGTATATTTGCCGAAAATTAGTACTGTATATATTTTATAGTTGCCGCATGAAAAACAGACATCAAATTTCGGCGTTCATGAAAACGGTTAAAGCCCGCGAACTGAAAGATGCGTTGGCGATCGAGTCCTACCTTGCCCGGCAGGGTATTTATATCAAATTCAGTCCGGAACAGGATTCGGATACGGACGGCATCCGCTTTGAGGAGTTCGTGGCATGGTTTGAAGAAAAGATACCGGAAAAAGGCGATACGATTGTATTGCTCGATAGCCATACGATTGGGGTTGTTCAGGCTGTGGGACTTGATTCAATTACTCTGGGAGTCGGTTTGAGCGGGACGGACTTTACGGCCTCCCCTCTTGTTGTTCCCAAATCCGCTTTCCGTCCGGCGGAACGGGAAGAAATGTTCCGCTTGCAGCGGGAATTAAACCGCCATAACCTCTGCTGGAATAGTTTCTGCAATAAAGTTACCGGTAAACTGGATCCGGTGAACAACCTCCAACTCCGGGTTTCCCTGTTGGGTAAACGGGTCGCTCTGGGCGCTTTTCGGGAAATAAACGAAAAGGGAGAAATCGTTATGTACTGCGTCAAGGAAAACGACCGGCCGGTGCGCTATTCACTTTATGAAGCCGTCGGTCCGGCCTCGGATTACCAGTTGGAAGCCGTCAACACGGTTGAACGCAAAACGCTTGCCGACGAACTGGAAAAAGCGGGCAAGGTCTGGAACGGTCACGCCAAAAGGATTGAACCGATTCATTTGCGCAGCAAACGGGGCGAAGTGTATTACCACATCGACGATTACTGGACGGTTGTCGCTACGCGCGATGACTTCAAACCGAAAGACCGCAAACGGCTGCACAGCGGGAATTATTTCCGCTCGCAGGAAGAAGCGCAGGAAATACTCTCGCGGATGGTCGAACAGAGAAACCGGATGCTGATAGAGGACAGCGGAACACCATCGGCGGAGAAACCGGTGATGATGAAAAAAAGAAAATACCGGAAAAAAGGAAGTGAATGAACTGAAAAAGGTAAATTTGCCCTCAAATTCATTCGGTTCTATAAACCGGACGGGATGATATAAATGAATTGGAAAACAATTAAATTATGAATGTTGAAACGAATCGTATAGAATACAAACAACAGCTTGTCAATGATTTAGAGAAAGAATTCGTTGCTTTTCTAAATTACCATGAGGGAGGAGTAATATATATCGGAATTGATAAAACAGGAAAAGTTATTGGCGTTTCCGATATTGACGGCGATATGCTCAAAATAAAAGACCGTCTGAAAAATAATATTATGCCGTCTTGCATGGGATTGTTTGATGTTACGGCAGAAACTGTTGATTCCAAAGACGTGATTAAAATCACTTTAGCCAGTGGTACTGAGAAACCTTACTATATCAAAAAACTTGGAATGTCGGAAAAGGGTACCTATATTCGTGTGGGAACTGCCGCAGAACCTATGCCTGTGAGAATGATTGAATCGTTATTTGCAAAACGTACCCGCAACTCCATCGGAAAAATTAAATCTCCCAATCAGAATCTTACGTTTGAGCAACTCAAAATCTACTATGAAGGTGTAAACAAAACATTAAACCAGCAATTTGCATCTAATCTTGAATTGTTGGCCGAAAGCGGACAATATAACTATGTTGCCTGTTTATTGGCTGATGTAAATGGAATGTCCGTAAAAGTTGCAAAATATAATGGGCTTGACAGAGTAGATTTAATAGAAAATAATGAATATGGTTATTGCTCATTAGTCAAAGCTACAAAACAGGTGTTGGATAAAATCAATATAGAGAATAAAACGCTGGCAAAAATCACCCCTAAAGAAAGGGAAGAAAAACGCCTCTGGGACCCTGTCGCATTACGGGAAGCGATCATTAATGCCATCGTTCATAATGACTATACTTCGGAAGTCCCGCCTAAATTTGAGTTTTTTGATGACCGGATAGAAATTACCTCCTTTGGCAGTTTGCCGCAAGGTATGAGTGAAAAAGAGTTCTTTGAAGGCTATTCCGTCCCCCGAAATAAAGAACTGATGCGGGTATTCGTCACCGAACAAGTCACCGAACAAGTCACCGAACAAGTCACCGAACAAGTTAAGAGAATGGTTCGGGTATTAGGATGTAACTCAAAATCATCTAATGATTTAATGCTGGATTTGGATTTGAAACACAGACCAACATTTTTGTATGATTATTTAAGACCGGCATTGGAACAGGGATTTGTAGAAATGACGATACCCGATAAACCGAACAGTAGCTTGCAGAAATATCGCTTGACGGCATGGGGAAAACAACTGAAAAATAAATGCTGATAAACCCGGAGGCGTCACCGCGAAATGATTATTTACTGATTTCGCACATCAATACCCCCTTCCCTGTAACCTCCGCTTTGGCGACGGTAATGGATTTACCGGTATAGGTTTTTGCGACGGCGGTTCCGGCAGCGTTCCACAGTTTCCATGTGTAGGTATATTCCGTACCGGCGGCGTCTAATTCTTCCCCGTTGCGGTAGAGGACGGCTTTGGCGTCCACATCATTGGCGTCGTTTTTAATGATAAAACCTTTCTGACTGACAATATCGACTGTAATGGGGTCGGACATGTCGGAAAAGGAAATAATGTCGCAGACCACTTTATTGGCGGAAGCGTTGCCGGTAGAAGTATCGGTGTCCTTGATGGCGCATTTGAAAGTTTCCAGATTCAGGACGGCATCGGAGGTGACGGTTATCTCATTGGTTGTCCATCCGGCAGTTACCCCACGCGGATTGCTTACGGTCAGGCACGACCAGCCGGCTCCCAAAAGGACGTTGTAGTCCGGACATTTGACCGTTGCTCCGGAGGCTGCCGCTGCGCTGATCGCTTCGGTCAGCGTTACGACTTTGGCGCTTGCGTTGACCGCCGAAATGGTGTAAGTTGCCGAACCGATCGTTACCTTTCCTCCGGCTTCCATGTTGGTCGTGGAAGTAACCGTGATGGTCGTAGCGCCGGAAGCTGCCGCCGCCGAAAGGGTGGTATCGGCAAAAACGGAAGAATCTTTAATTCCCCATGCATAAGTAAC
>JAISNS010000036.1 GCA_031276105.1 Dysgonamonadaceae bacterium | reverse complement strand
CATTCCGTGTCCGAACAATCCAGCCTCCAGGTTTCGCCCGCCACAATCTTATTCCAGTTGCCGCCGGTCGGCCACGTATCCGTATCGGTAAATGTTACATACGCATATTTGGAAGGCGTAATCGTTGCGCCTGCGCCTGCCATGAAGGCTGCATAATTCGCGTATGGCGAGCCTGCTATTTCGCTGCTTTCCAGAATGCCGTCGACGTAACCCTTCAAAGAGTTTATCGCATTGACAATGCTTGATTTGTCGACGGTTTGCAACGCCGAAACAAGCCCGATACGCTGGTCTAAATCTTTTATGTCGAAATAGCGGTAAAACAGGTTCACGTTCGTGAAACTGCCTTCCATTTCGGTTATCAGGAACGGCTCTTCAATCACATAATCGTTTATCAGGATATTTCCGTTATCGACAAGCGTAACAACTGTTCCGTTTGCTTTCGTGTAAACGAAGCTGTTATCCGTTCTGACCATTGTTGCGCCGTCGGCGGCGGTCAAAGTCCAATCCGTGAAGTAGGCAAACGGGGGCTTTGCGATGATGTGCATTCCCTGAATGTTATTGCCGATTGTGATGCCCTGCGCAAGGCGCACAAAAATATTTGCTTTGCTTTTTACGAGTTGCAATACTTCGTTTTCGACGTCGATTAAATTTTTCGGCGGCACGTCCGAAACGGTTATGTCGGTTGTTAAATCGAAGCCGGTCACTGTTACGTTGTTTCCAACGCAGGCGCTGAAATTGCCCGCGATACCGGTGGGAAGTACGTAATCGCTGCCGTTCAACCATTGCGCGCCGTCGTATAAGAGCGTGTCGGCCACGAAGGCATCCATGTCATCGTTCAAATGAAACAAACCGAATTGCGTGGTTGCTCCGGCATCGTTGCTGAAAAATCCGAACATCGAATCGGCGTCGCCATTCACGGTCGAATAACAGGCCAAAATCGGCATGTCGTCTCCGGCAATAGCCGGTGCGGTTGCTGTGTTGAAATGCAGCGTCCGGCCGGCCGGAATATCGAAAGCGTCGGGATTCCAATCGATGTGCGGGGTTGTGATTTTGTCGGCTTTCGTGTCGAGTTCCTTGCGGGCGGCAAGCTCGGTGGGAAAGTTTATGTCGTTCGCTTCATTGGCTTCTCGAATGGCGGTTGTTTTGTTGGCGGTGGGTTCAAAATCACTAATTGTTGAGTTAATTTCTTCGATGTCGGCGTTAATTTCTTCAATGTCGGCGTTAATTTCTTCGACGGCTGCGTTCACTACTTCCGACAACTCGAAAGGGTTTACGCTCAACTGATCCCAATCGTCCGGGTCAAAATCGGCGCCGGATTTGAAATCGGCCTTCGCCACATAGATCGCGCCGTTGTGCTTAATCGTATCGCCCTCTTTGTAATCATTGTCTGCTTCAAAGGCGAGAAGGGTTGGTGAGGCAGCCCCTACTGCCGGATTAAAATTTCCGATGAAAGAATTTAGCAGCATCACGGCTTCCTGAACGGAGGCCGGCGCCGGTTCGCCGTTTATTTCCAAGTCGGCAGGGGCTACGACGACTGATGAAAACGGGCGATGATCGGTCATGATAACTACATTTCCGCGGTCGGAGACGGAGTAAAACTGCGCAGGATAATCATTTGAAACGATTCGCCCGTCGTTAAATATCCGTTCGATGTTGATATTTTTTTCGTCTAACTGTGTTACTTTTACTTGCATATTTTTGTTATTTATTTGTCACTTGTCACTTGTCACTTGTCACTTGTCACTTGTCACTTGTCACTCGTTAACTTGTTTACTCGTTAACTTGTCACTTGTCACTTGTCACTACACGTTATTGCCGTCAACTGTGGATTATGCCGGTTTGCGTAATTGTTTTTTTTACCGCGGTACCGGGTTTAGGGGTAACGGTTAGCGTTGCCGAACGGCTTGTTGGCGACGTATTCGGCGTTACGGAAACCGCCACTCGGAATTTATATGCTGCTGCCGCGCCCGGATCGTTTGGGATGTTTGCATTGTTTGTGATTGTATCCCATGTCGAGCCGTCGTCTGTCGATATTTCTAAAAAACCGATCGTGAATCCGTCGCCGCTTATTGTCGCATTTAATTTTTGTGTGTTGGATACTCCCTGCACCAATAGATTCATGCCGACGCCCGGAACGGTACTTGGGTCGGCGATTAAGAGGATGTCTCCCGACGATAATTGTGGGATTGTCTTGTTAACTTGTGTTCCGCCTGCCGTCGGTTTGAGCGAAAAAGGCGATGTGCGTTGAAGCCTCCCCGTATGGGCTGTGCTTGAGCCTATTTTCAGGGTTTTTGTTCCGGCTGTTCCGCCTGTTACGTTGTTTCCTGATTCGTCTTTAACCGTTAACCATGCTGCTTTCGCCATAATTGCTTATTCTACCGTCCAATCGGCATTTGCCGTAACGTTAACGGTTTGTGCGGTTCCGTCTGCCGGGATGGTGATTGAGGTCGGACTTATCGAAACAGCTGCGTCGCCGGCGGCTTGCGTGATAGTCCTGACAGGCAGAGCGGCTCCAGGCGTCGGCGTGATGGTTATCGTGCCGGAGCGTGTAGCTGTTGTCGGATTCGCCGTTGCGCTGATTAGTATTCTGAATTTATATGCAGCTGTCACGCCGGGGTCTCCTTCAAAATTTATGTTATTTGCTAATTTCGCAGTCCACGTTGCGCCGTCGTCGATTGATATTTGCAATCCGTTAAACGTAAATCCTGTTCCGGCGACCACGACATTTAATTTTTGCGCGTTGGATATTCCTTCAAAAGGCAAAGCGGTACCGCCTTCTTTCGTAACGGCTAAATTTTGCGCAAGCTGAAAAATGTTTCCTGCCGCTTCCTGTGTTCCTGTTAATGTTGCGGATGCTGCCGTTCCTATCTTAAAGACGGGCGATGTTGGACGCGAGGCGCGTCCGGTGTGTACGCTTCCGCCTACTTGTACGGGTGTTGTTCCCGCGCTTCCGCTTGCGGGAGTTACTGTTGACCATGCTGCTTTTGCCATAATTTTGTTTTTTTAATTTGTTAATATTTTTATTATAGTACTGTCCAATTATCTGTTGCCGTAACGGTTACGGTTTGCGAGTCTCCGTTTGCCGGAATGACTATTGATGAAGGGCTAACGGAAATGGAGTCGCCGGTGTCATCGCCCGGCCATATCTTTGCGCCGTTGTACATCACTCGTTGCACATCGGCGATTCCGAGTTTGATTGCCTGTATCGGTGTCGTTCCTTTGAATATCATCTCGTTATGTTAAAAAATACAATGTATTTTCGTCTATTTCTTCCAATGCTTCGTAGGCCGATTCGGTCATGGTAGCAATCGGGGTGGTTTGAGCGCCAAGCGACGTCCATTCGTCCCAGCTGGCGGGGGTAATGTTACCAATGTTTCCGTATGCGGGATAATGCTTACGCATTGTTATTTCACCGTTCGTTATCCGGTATTGCGTTATGTCGTTCACCTTTTCGGTTGGTGAAAGCAGCTTATTCCCGACCACAAAAAGAAAATCTTTACTTCCGCCGGTCAGTTGCGCTCCGGATATTTCTGCCGTGCCGATGTAATAGGCGCCAAGGGCGGTTATCATGTTTAAATTGGTATCGGAAGCAAGGTATTTAAAGGAGGTTTTTTGTAAAACCTCGATGTCGTCTTCGATTTCGGAAAGGTCAACGTCGCCGCCTCCGCCTCCTTCCGCCACGAAGGGTTGCCAAGAGGTGCCAACGTACCGTTCTGTTGCCCACGCGCTTGCGGCTGTCCGGTAAGTAATCACAATTCCCTGTTTTCTCATCGAATTAGGCAGGGCGGCGTGTGCGGTATCGGGCGTGTAATAGCCGGAGGCGAGGGGTTTGAAGGCGTCGATGTTAACAAAATCCGGTTTGTCGACGTAATGCCAAGGTACAATAACTGTTCCGGAATTACTAATTGTACGCTTGATTATGTAACTCTCAAAGTAAGTAGCATCGTTAAATGTACCGTCTTCATTGAGAATGGTAGGGCCAAACAAGTATTGGGTAATTGCATCACTCTTTACAACAATAAGCGTGAAAATCCATTGTACGAAACGAAAGGTTCTTATTATTGTCTTCTCGGAAAGATTGTATTTGTTCAGCCACAAGGATGCGTCGTTCAGTTTTTCGTACAAATCCGCTATGCTGGAAACGCTAATTATATCAAGTCCGTCCATGGAACGCCAATTGTCGGCGGTTGTCCATGCAGAAGTTTCACCCTTATAAAACTGTTCGGTTTTCCAGATTGCATCGGATGTCCGATAAGTGATAATCAAGCCTTTCTTGCGAATGGCAGTGGGGACGGCGGCCCGGGCGGTGGCGGCGGTGTAATAGCCGGATTGCAAAGGGACTTTTTGGGTGACGTTGTAAATATCAACGGAGTTTTGCAAAGCGGCTAACCCCGCCGAATAATCTTTTCCAAACTGAATTATTAAGTCAAAATCGGCCATTATATTTCTGTTTTAATTAAGTCTTTAACTATTACTATTCCGGTAATTCTTTTTTCTACCATATTTTCATTATTTTTTCTCGCCCGTACTTCAACGCGCAAAAAACCCGGAGCCATTATTTTTGTCTTGGAAGCCGAAATTACTCCGGCAAGCGTTGTATTGTTTACAAGTGTAAGGCTTTCGTAATTCGCTTTGGAGGGATAACTAAACCTTACAATATCGCATCCATCCGTATAAGCATAGATCGTTATTTCGGAAAGGTCGGCAAAACTGTTAATACTCTCATTTTCCCCTTTCTGAAACTTAACGTTAAAACTTATATCTTCTCCCTGATACTTTTCCATGTTTTTTTTTAGTTAACGAGTAAACAAGTAAACGAGTTAACGAGTTTTGGGATTGCCGCGCTTCGCGCTCTCGTTAACTCGTTTACTTGTTTACTCGTTTACTTGTTTAATCGGCTTCCTCTTCGTCAATACAATTGCTGAACAATTCCTTTACTTCATCCGTCAATATATGGACTGAAACCATCGTATTCGGTATTTTTTGAATCCATGTAACGTTTGCTTGCCATAGTACAACCGAATTAGCATCCTCTTCTACCGGGTCTTTAACCTCAAGACCGGTCATTACATCGTTAGCTACCCGCAATTCTTTTTCCGTGCGAAAACCAAAAATATAATCTTTGTAATTGTTTTCGAGCGCCTGATAAAAAGCCAAATTGCCAGCATGTCGCGGATCGTTAACAACCGCCACATACGTTTTGCCCGTTATTTTTTCCTGATCGTCCCCAAATCCCGTAACGGTATTCTTTGTTCCCCCGTCGTATGTTCCGCGCGTACTTGGAATAATTTTTACCTTTCCGGCGGCAATTTGAGTATCCCACCACGTAAGTAGAGAAAGATTTGCATTTGTCAATGCGCTTTTGAGGCTTTTATGAAAATAAACCGCCCCGCGAACGCGCCCACCCTCGGTTTCACCGCAAGGATCACATGCGTATCCCGGAAAAACTCCGTCTTCTGTACAATTTTTATAAACTATAGCCATAACTCTTTTATTATTAAATTTTTAATTATTATTTTTTTACTTAACGAGTAAACAAGTAAACGAGTTTTGGGATTGCCGCGCTTCGCGCTCTCGTTAACTTGTTTACTTGTCAACTCGTTAACTTATTCTTGCATTTACGATTAAATGCCGTTTGAACTCTGTATTTGACCGAAAAAATAAACTCTTCCGGTTTGTTTAAGTAATTGATATTCCTGAACTCGCCGCTCAATACCGATTTAGCATCGAAGTTGGAAGATACCAACAAGGCATTGCCTGGAATCGACGGAACAATAACCTTACTCTCTACCTCCTCGGCCTGCATTTGCAGAACATTAGATAATCCCCAGCAAACCAAAAGAATTTCATCGTTTTTTACATCCAGATTGTTATCCCCAAACCCGGGTTTCGCAGAATAATTTCTCGAAAGCAAACGATGATACCAACCTATTGCATAACTGTCATCTGTAAATACATAATGACATTCCCCGTTATTGTCGATAATTGCAGGCATAGACATGTCCGTTGTATCGTCCGTTATCTGTACCGGCTTGGCGAGCGTAAAGCCCAGAAAAGGCATTTCATCGCCAAACAAACACCTGATAGCGTTTTCAATTTGTGCGTTTATGTCATCAATTATCCCGTTCATTGCATTTTTTCTTCTATGTATTTATCGACAATCTCATTCATTATTCGCTCTTCTTCATCCGTTAAATCGTAAACCGTTTTACCGTATCGTTTATCGTTCCATTGCGATTTATCGTAATTAAAATCATTGCTAAATCCAATCCCGTAACCGCCTTCAATTTTAATCGGTAGTGTAGCATCCATATCTTTCTCCATCTGCCTTGTAAGGGAAAGAATAACATCCGTTTCGTTTTTACGATTATAGACCGGTCTCGGCTGTCCGGCTCGAGGTACCTTGGTAAATACTCCGTCATCTTTTTGTTCCCCTGCTGTTTTATTCCGTTTCTTAGACACCTTTCCCTTTTTGGATACATTATATTCCGGCACATATGAAGTATTTGGATATATACCCGTTCGCACCTTCATGTATCCTTTGGAATAAGTCCCAATCTTAGAGCCGTCGGCTGCTTTGCCTTCTATGTGTATTCGATTCTTTATTTCGGCCTTTAACGAATAGGCTACATCGTAGCAAAGCAAATCAACATCTATACTGTTAAGCATTCGACCGATTTCATCCAATCCCGATAAATTAACCGTTACGGACATGTTTCAATCACTTGTATGATACCCCCGCATTCGGGCGCATCATGGGTAAAACACTCGCTACCTTCCAAATCAATCCCGGCAATAGCGGCGGAAATTTCCGTATAAAAAGCATCCAGAAAACCCTCTTTTTGTTCCTTTATCTTTTGCCGATCAACGGTTGTATAGCGGTTAATCCGGTCGCTTCGCAAACACTCTTCCGACATTTCGGCGCCCATCAAATACCATAAAGCAACCGCCAGTAACTCCCTGTTTTCACAAACGAGGCAATCAATACCGTTTCGTTTGTAAAACTTGAAACAACGATTAAACTCCGTGATAAAAAGCGTTCTGAACTTCAATATCGTGCGTTGCTGCACATCCGAAAAAACCTTTTCAACCGAATATTCACCATTCGGATTTTTTTGGCTGCTATCCGCGATTTTCAATACATTAAACAGGTTAATACCGGGCAAGGCATCGAGATACAAACCGCTCTCGGCAGTACCCACGACGCTCGCTAACCCGATATAACCTGTCAAACAATCCAACATGAAAACTAAGAACTAAGAACTAAGAACTAAAAGTTAAAAACTAAAAACTGTCCGCGCCTCGCGCAACTTTTAGTTTTTAGTTTTTAGTTTTTAACTTATTAAACCGCCGTCGCCAAATAATGCAACGAACCATTGAAACCCTCCAATCGGTCGCCGGGAATTTCCGGAACAGGATTATCTCCCGCTACCGCCGGAATAGTTTGTTTAAACATATCAGCCGGTGCGTTCCATAAACCATATCTCTTGCTAATAAGCAAAAACCATCCGCGACCGGAATCACCATCCGGACAATCGTTGTATTTTAACTGACAGTCGAAAACAAGACTAACCAGCCTGCCGCCAGCCAACTGCACCGGTACCGGCATCGTAAAGAATAGCGATCCGCCTTTGAAGCCCGCAAAAGCCCCTATGTTTCTTTGATAATCGACAAAGTCCACTAAACCCGGAACAAATACCCCGAAATGATTAGCTCCCCAAGCCGAAACGGTATTAACATCCGTATAAACATTAACCGGATTAGAGCCGAAACCACCATTATCCACGCCGATTTTCAACCGTTGCAAAATATCATAGTTGGTAATAATGCCGTTCCCTACGATTTGCGGAGTACCCGACATTTCGTTAAACTGATAATCCGAAATCAATTTAACAATCCCATCGCTAATGTTTGGCGTATTGGAAAAATTAACCGCCCGTGCCGCCGAAGAACCGGATGCAATATTAACCCCCCAATTGCCCGCCTGTGCTGCCAAAAGGTTTTTGTCTATCTTTTGTATCAATCCGTTCAATTGAGTAAGTACCGTTTGATATAGAGCTAAATAAACATTCGCCCCCTGCGAGCCGAGCGTTATCGTAGAAGTTGCCGATTCCTGAAGTTGCCGCAAAAGGTCATCCTCAATCTTAATGCCTAACTTTGAAAACATAGGCGCCCCGATGTTCGTCTGTTTCCAGGCGGCAGTAACATTCGTTTCGCAATCATCCGTATCCACAACATCCGTATCCGTGCCGCGCTGCATATAGCGCACCGTTAACGTCCGTTCCAAGCCTTTGCGCAAATCATCCGCATTAGCCACCGTTGCCGTGGTTGCATTTTCAAGAAGCATTTGCAGGAAACCCACCGGAGTAATTTTGTACTGCGGATCGTTTTGCCCTGCAAGCGCCGAAATGGTAAGTAAAAGGGAATTAACTATTCCCACTAAATTTGGAAACATAATTGAATAATTTTATAAAGTTAATTGGATAAATCGCCCAACGAAGCCTGAATAGCGGCATTGAATTGAGCGGCATTTACCGGTGGTTGCCCGCCGCCCGGAGGAATAACCGGAGGAACAGGCGGAGTATTCGGGTTTTGAGGCCCGCTGACTGCCAAAATTTTAGCGTCGGCAAACGCTTTGTTCATGAAATCATCGAACGATACCGGCTTGTTTTGCTCATCAAAATAATCCAACGCCTGATCCTCTGCCTGTTTCAATTTGAGGTCGTTTCCATCTTTAACGATAACCGCTTTCGCTTTCGATAACCGGTTGCCCAGAATAACATTAGCAAACGCAACGTTATCATCGTGATTAACGTCCTGATTAGCAAATTTCAAGCCCGAAATCTTGGAATGAAGCATAAAATCGCGCACGGCGTTTTCGTTCTCCTTTTTCACTTTTTCGAGTTCTGTTTTCGGGATGGTAGTTTCCTGCAACTTTGCGTATTTGGTCTGCAATTCATTGATTTGCTTCGTGTAACGCTCAATTGCTTTATCATCTCCCTTTCCTTGCGAGGCTTTGAGGCTATCAACCGTTTCTTTGATTTTTTCGGCCAGTTTCCGCTGTTTTTCGTAGGTGCTTTTTATACCGGTTAACTCCGTCTTAAAATCATCCCCTAATTCCAACTTATCTACCGCCTCTGAAATCTCTGCATCGAAAGCGTTCAAAATCTGCGCGTTAAAGTGGTTTTTAACCACCGCATTGTTTTTCGCCGCATCAACCGTTAACAAGCTGTTAGCAATTGCGTTGGCGACCGAGTCTTCAATATCGACATTCTGCAAATCCGCACGGCTCAAAATATCAATAATTGCCTGTTCGTTTTGTTTCCCGGCTTTAACCGCGAAACCGTGTATAAAATCACCTAATTTCATATTTTATTGATTTTTAGATAGTTTTGCAATCTGCCTTTGCGCTTCGTCAAAACCGGCTCTTACCTTTTCCAACTCCGTATTTGCCTTATTAAGCAATGCAACGGTTTCGGCATGAGCGGCCTTTTCAGCTTCCAGTTCCTTTTTTACAACTTCAAATTCTTCATTTAATCTATCGAATATCCCTCCAGAGAGTTTAGATTTTCCGCCTTTACCCTCTTCCGGGAAAAAGGCTTCAATTTCTTTTTGTGTCGCATCTTCGATTTTAGCGCCGCGAGAGGCGTAGAAAGCCTTATTTGCAGCCAAAACGATCACCGGACGTTTGTCTTTTTCTATTACTTTAATGTACTTGTTCATTGGATTTTTTTGTTT
Organism: Dysgonamonadaceae bacterium; assembly: GCA_031276105.1. Classification (GTDB taxonomy): domain Bacteria; phylum Bacteroidota; class Bacteroidia; order Bacteroidales; family Azobacteroidaceae; genus Azobacteroides. The sequence continues at coordinate 888 of JAISNS010000036.1, read as the reverse complement.
TTAATCGGTATTCCCACATTGGGGCGAAGTATTTCCGTAAAGGACACTGCAAATATAAGCATTTGGATTGAATTTTAGTCGTTTTGACTGATATTTTTTTGAAAATAAGCAAAAAAAATTGGTTAGTCGTAATTTTTTCTTGCCGCTTAAAAAAAACAAATTACATTTGCAGAAACAAAAACAGTACCGGCAAATAAAACATACAATTAAAAAATGGACTTAAATACGGTTTACATAATTATTTCAATCATTTCAGTTGTTTTAGGCGGCGTTTGGTTTATGCTAAAAAAGATATTTAAGACCGGCGAAATTTCCGTGCGAACGGAAAAGATACCGGAATTGGAGAAAAAGATCAGCGAAATGCCTTGCAACTCCCACGGATACGATATTAAAACCGCCCTGAAAAATATTATTACTTTACAAAATTCTTTTTGTGATGTTTCGCGCTGGATTGCAAAATTTGACAGCTCAATGATTGATGTTTTTTTACCTAAAAAAAGTCCGAGAAAAATCAGCGAAGCCGGTTACGAACTCCTAAAAGAAACCTGTGCACAGAAAATAATAGATGATAATTTAGATTTCTTTATTTCGGAAATCGAAAAACAGGCGCCAAAAACGGCATACGACTTGGAAGAATCTTCGTTTAAAGTTTTGACCGAAAGCAGCGACAAAGATATTTTTAATTGCATAAAAAACTACGTTTATTTCAATCCCGAAGAAATGGAATTTGCCGGACAAAAAAGCAAAATAGATTTTTATGTAGTGATACGGGTTATGAGCGTCTATCTAAGGGATAAATATATAAACAAGCATCCGGAATTAATAGAAAATTTTGAATCTGAATTTGTAAATCCTTTGTAGGCTTAAAAATTGTTTGTATCTTTGCGA
>JAISNS010000353.1 GCA_031276105.1 Dysgonamonadaceae bacterium | reverse complement strand
GACGCCGTATTTTGCAACTGTTTCTATGTCTTTGAAAACGAAATTCTTCCCAAAATAATCTATACGGAAAACACGATAGAAGACGGCAAAAGCATGTTAAAGAGGTTTTTAATCCGTTTTGGAACCCGTTCCGAATTGTGGGGGAAAATTTTCCGAAGGAAATACCTGACCCACAGGCTGAAAGAAAATGTGAAAATCGGGGAAGATTTCCTCTATCTAATTGAACTGTATTACACCTACGATTGCCGGACAGCTATTGTAACCGATTATTTGTATTATTACCGGCAACTGGATTCTTCCGCAATGAATAACAGCAATTTGGTTTTCCACAACAAACAATTGCTGATGGAATGTTTGCAATTTATCCGGCAACATCCTGATATTGAAGCGGAATATCCGCACGAAAAAGCGATTTTCGTCATTCGGCTGGTCTCGGCAGTTATCAAACGCGACTTCAGCAATCAAATCAAAGACGCTTTCCTGATGAAACTTTTGAAAGAAAATTACGCAAACGCGGCGCCCGCTTTGCTAAGAAGCGAACGGCGATTACTCCGCGCATTGTTTATTCATCCTCTGCTTGGCCGGCTCGCGTTGAAAGTCGAATTATTTATTAGAAAATATATATTTAAAGAACGAAAATTAGAATGAAATTCAAAGGCATCCTCAGTTACCGGAAACACAGTTCATGGCCCAGTTTCGATTTGGTTTACGAATGGGAAGATTACTTATCGCAAGCGTTACATATTCCCATAAAACACAAAAGCGCCGATAATTATCGTTTAATATCTATTTTGATTAAGTACAAATTATTGCCGCTTTACCGGACGACAAAAAAATGGTTGTTAAAATACCAAGGTTATTATTTGTATTTCATTTTGGGCGTTTCCGACGGGGCGGCGCCAATCATTAGCCGGAGAAAAATCATTCCGGTCATCGTCGATTTTTTTGTTTCGCCGCCTTATTTTTCGCAATTCTATGAAAATTACAAGGAGTATGATTTGGTTTTGATTTCCGACTATGACGCTTATAATCAATTGAAAAAAGCGAAGACGCCGTTAAATATCGCACATTTTCCATTAAGTCTTTCCGACGTTTACCGGTTAACGCCGGCGACCCGGTTTGAAAAGAAATACAAGCTCTTAGTTGCCGGACGGGAAAATCCGCTTTTGGTCAATTATTTGAACCTCTATCTCTCCAAATATCCGGATTTTGAATATGTATATCGGAAAATGGAAGACGGCAAGTTTTTTTATGTTTCCAATAAAACCGGCCTTATTGGGGAATTTGGAACGAGAAACGAATTTATACAACTCATAAGAGCTTCTAAATGCGCTGTTTATTCCACGCCAGGCATAGATGGTGATGAAGTCCGAACCAAAGGATTTGCCCCATTAACGCCCCGTTTTCTCGAATTTGTGGCGGCGAAATGCTTTATCCTCGCGCGCTATCTTGATAATGATGACGCCCGTTACTTTGATTTGAAAGCCATTACGCCTTCCATCGAAAGTTACGAAGCATTTGAAAATACATTAAACGAATACCTGAAGCAACCGGACACGCCTTCGGAATACGTTTCGTACCTTCAAAAGCATTATACTTCGGAAAGAGCAACACTTTTAAAGAATATTTTAAACAATCAATCCCGTTAAAAATGAAAGCAGGAATATTAGGCGCCGGAATCAGCGGTTTGAGCATGGCGCGCTTACTGAAAAACGACTTCGACGAAGTTGAAGTACTGGAAAAGAACAAGTTCGCTGGAGGAATCGCCCGCACGAAAGACGTCGACGGCGTTCCCTACCACTTGGTCGGCGGACACTGTTTCAACTCGAAATATCCGGAAGTGCTGGACTTCGTTTTCAACGAAGTTTTGCCGATCAACGAATGGCGAAAAATCAAGCGAAAATCCAAAATCCGGTTTCATCAACACGAAGTCGATTATCCCATCGAATTTGCCGTCAAGCAAATTTACTCGTTCGATAAAGACCTTGCGCTGAAAATCGTCGCCGACTTCCTCAACGCTTCCGACGACCGGCAATACGCCAATTTGGAAGAATGGTTCATCAAAAAATTCGGAAAAACCTTGGCCGACGAATACTTTATCCCCTACAACGCCAAAATTTGGAACAACCATCCCCGACAAATGAGTCACTCGTGGGTCGAAGATAAACTGCCGATTCCCAATAAATACGACTTCTTCGACAGCCTCGCCGGAAATGCCGACGACCAAATGCCCCATGCCGAATTTTATTATCCCGTGAGCAACAATCAGAACACATTCATCGACGCGCTGGCGAAAGGATTAAAAATTATTTTCGGTTATCCGGTAAACGACATCCGTTTCGACCCGGCGCAAAAACAGTGGATCATCAACAACGATCGAAAATACGACTTAATAATCAGCACTTTGCCGTTGAAAGAAATTCCCTTTCTGTTGGAAGATACGCCGGACGCAATCAAGTCGGCAGGCGAAAAACTGAAATACAACAAAGTCTCCAACACATTGTGGAAAACACAATTAACGGATAAAACATGGACGTATATCCCTGCGAAAGAGTTGCTTTTCCACCGTTACATCCACATCGGGGCTTATTTGAATCCCTTGTTTCCCTGTTCCATTTCGGAAGTAATCGGCGAACATTCCCCTGAAGAAATGAAAAAATCGGGCAAAAACGATCCGTTTCTGCTCGAAGCCTTAGACCACCATGTTTCGGATTATGCTTACGTGGTTTTCGATGAGAACTACCGGAAAAGTACCTCAATCATAAAGGATTATCTGCATGAAAAACAATTTCATACGCTGGGACGCTTCGGCGAATGGCAATATTACAACATGGACATTTGCATCAAAAAAGCGATGGAACTGAGGGAGTTCCTCCTGTCGCAGGAGATTGCGGGTCAAGCCCGCAATGACAACAATTATTTGAAATCATGAGCGAAAACGTTTTCTTTTCATTTCTGTTGCCGGCTTACAAGGCAAAATATTTCAGAACTGCGATACAAAGCATTTTGCAGCAAACATATCCGCATTTTGAATTGATTATCATCAACGATGCTTCGCCTGAAAATCTGGACGAAATTGTCCGCGAATTTTCGGATCCGCGGATTCGCTATTATCGGAATAAACAAAATTTGGGACAAAAAAACTTGGTTGCCAATTGGAATCTGTGCCTTTCCTATGCGCAAAGCGACTATGTAATTATGGCTTCGGACGATGATGTTTACGAAAAAGAATTTCTTTCCGAAATTAACCGGCTGATAATCCGTTATCCGGATGTTGATATTTATAAAGCCCGGGCGAAAAAGATAGACGAGAACGGCCGGATACTGGAAATGGATCCACATTTTGCTTCTTATTCCTCACAGATTGAGTTCATGTACAATAGGCGGAAGGGGATGATTTCCTGCGTACCCAATTATATTTTTCGTACTTCCGTTTTGAAAGAGAAAGGCGGCTTCGTCGATTTTCCTGCGGCTTGGCATTCCGACGCCGCTACGGTCGATGGGATGGCGCAGCGCGGAATCGCCGTTACCGGCGAAATTCTTTTCAGCTTTCGGAGTTCGACCATTAATATTTCCAATCAACAAAACATTCAGGTCGTTTACGATAAATTACGGGCAACGGTTTTATACGATGAATGGTTTGAAATCAACATTTATTTTCTGCCGCAAAATGAAAATGAGGCGTTTCTGGTAAAAAAAATAAAGGAACAGCGGCGCTTGGACAGGGAATATATGTGTTATTTCATTGTGC
>JAISNS010000246.1 GCA_031276105.1 Dysgonamonadaceae bacterium | reverse complement strand
TCGCAAATCAATACATGTCCGGTTTCGGGATGAATAAAAAAGTTACCGTCGTTCAAGTCCTGATAGGTGTATCCTTTGAGATGCAGTTTCTCGAATCCTTCGCAAATTTCCATTGCCGCGGCAAGCATTGCCGAAAGACTGCCGAACCGTACTTTTGCCAGCAGAAACCGGGTAAAATCTTCATATTCCGGTGGACGCAACGCCATGATATATCCGTAACTTCCTTCATAAGGACCGACCAACTGTTCGGGCCACAGAAAAGCTTCGCCCGGTTTTCCGTGCCTGATGTTGTTTTCTATGTTCTTCAGGAATTTGGCATCAGGTGATTTAGGATACCACTTCAACGCATATTGCTTTCCTGTATATTCTACAAGATAGACAGCGCCCTGTCCGCCTTCGCCCAATTTTTTCCTTACGGTTACTTGCCCGCCGATTTTGAGCGGGATTTGTGTTCCCTGTTTAAAATCTTCCATATAATTATATCTAAAAATTAATACTTAATACTCTCCGCCTTTTATACTGTCAAATTCCTTGGCTGTCGTAAGTTCCCCCTCATTGCCGCATACCGGACATTTGAATCTCGGGTTCATTCCGTCGTAACACACAATCTTGCGGCATTGACCGCAGTGAACAAATCCGCCGTCTCCGCAATGCGGGCATCCGGGATATTCCGCATCAATCACGATAATGCCCTTGACGGTTGTCGCGTCATATCCTTCACGACCGGCAGCTTTCGCGTCTATGGGAAAAGCCCACGTAAAATGCCATTCACCGTTTATTTTCTCGGCACGTATGCCGAATGTCCTTTTACTTTTTTGGCAAGTAGCCATAATTATCGTTACTTCTTTCATTTTATTTTGTCTTCCTTTTTCAGTCGATGAAATTCATTCCTTGCCTTACTGTATGTCTGTATTACCGCACCTTTTCTGTCATCAGTTACCCGCCTGTGTAAGCAAGGTTCATTTGAACATCCTGCCGTCAACAATAAAAACACAACAATTCAATAAGCGACGCAAAGGTATAACAAATTTTAATACAAACGAACAAAATACCTTAAATCCACATACAAAAAAAGAACTCTGCAATAATAGTCTGATAATAAGAGTATAAACAGACGATTTGCGGAGTAGAAATTTCACATATTTTTGTGCTGTTAAAAAAATAAGGTGGTGATTTATATTTATAAAGTATGCTATCGTAATCATACGAATCCAAAATTAATATAATTGCAGTATATTTTTTAAAGCACCATCAAAATTGGGGCAAGTTCACATGAGTGCATTTCACGCGCTTGTAAATCCCAAAATTTTCATCTAACTTTGCCCGGCAATAAAGCAACAAGGAAACGAGGCTACGGCCAAATAAAATGGATTACGAAGAAACGATTGAATATCTATACAACAGCGCCCCGATGTTCCAACAGGTAGGGAGTAGCGCTTACAAGGAAGGCATGGAAAATTCTTTTCTGATTGACGCCCATTTACAGCATCCGCACAGACGATACAAAACAATTCACGTAGGCGGAACGAACGGTAAAGGTTCTACATCTCACCTCTTGGCCTCGATTTTGCAGGAAGCCGGTTACCGGACAGGCCTTTATACTTCGCCTCATCTGCTGGATTTCAGGGAACGAATCAAAGTCAACGGGGAAATGATCGACAAGGCGTTTGTTACCGGTTTTATTGCCCGAAACAAAGCGTTTTTCGAATCAATTCAGCCCTCCTTTTTTGAACTCACTACCGGAATGGCTTTCGCCTATTTTGCCGAACAAAAGGTGGATGTAGCGGTTGTCGAAGTCGGTTTGGGTGGACGTTTAGACTGCACCAATGTTATTACTCCGGTTTTGAGCATCATTACCAACATCAGTTTCGACCATACCCATCTGCTGGGCAATACGTTGACGGCTATCGCCCGTGAAAAGGCGGGAATTATCAAATCCGGCGTTCCGTCCGTTATCGGGGAAGCGGAAGGGGAAGTGAAAGCATTTTTTCAATCGCTCGCTACCGGAAAAATGCTTTTTTTCGTACAGGACGACAATCCGGTTCTCTCCTCTACCCTTCTGCCGTCCGGCTACTGGGAATTTGAAACCCGTTTATATCCCGAATTAATCAACGAATTAGGCGGTTATGCCCAAGAAAAAAATACGGCGACCGTCCTGTATGCCATCCGTTTATTGAAAAAAATATTTATGATTCCGCCTCAAGCGGTATATAAAGGATTCCGCAGAGTGATCGAAAATACCGGATTGCAGGGACGTTGGCAAATTGTGCAATACAATCCTAAAATTGTACTTGACACAGGCCATAATGCCGGCGGAATGGAATATATTGTCCGGCAACTGCGTGCGGAAAAATACAACCGCTTGCATATCGTTTTTGGGATGGTCAACGATAAGGACATTACGTCCGTACTTCGCTTGTTACCAAAGGATGCGATCTATTATTTTACGCAGGCAAATATTCCGCGGGCTTTAGCGTCCGGTTTATTGGCGGAACAGGCATCCGTTTTCGGATTGAAGGGCGAAATTTTTTACACGACCGGCGAAGCTTTTGAAGCGGCAAAACAAAAGGCTACAAAAAAAGATTTTATCTTTGTCGGCGGAAGCACGTTTATCGTAGCAGAAACGTTAGCGGAGTTATGAGTTATGAATTATGAGTTATGAGTTATGAGTGGGCTGACGCGCGTCAGCTAACTCTTAACTCTAAATTCTTAACTCTAACTCATAATTCATAATTTATAACTCATAATTCAGTATGACTCTTAGAGATAAAAAAGGATTTCGTTGGGCGATACTGGCATTGGTTTCGGTATCCATGCTGTGCGCCTATTATTTAAGCGATGCACTGGCTCCGCTGGAGTTGCATCTGGAAGCGTTGCTTAATTGGAGCGCTTCGGATTACGGTTTTTATTCGGGCGCTTACGGCTGGTTCAATATTTTTTTATTCATGCTTATCTTCGGCGGGATGATATTGGACAGGAAAGGCGTCAAATTTACCGGTTTATTGGCCATCAGCATCATGCTGCTTGGCGCAGGGATAAAATATGGAGCGATATCCGGCATTGCCGGAACGGAAATTGTTTCCCTGAAGATTGGTCAATGGAACATTTTTTCCGTTAAGCAAACGGCATTGATGGCCGGATTGGGCTTTGCCGTTTTCGGCGTTGGCGTGGAAATGTTTGGAATAACGGCCAATAAAGCCGTCATCCGTTGGTTCAAAGGAAAAGAATTGGCGTTGGCTATCGGATTGAATACTTCGGTGGGACGGATCGGAACGGCGCTTGCGATGTTTACTCCGCTTCCCTTGGTTAACCTGACTAAAAACCTGTCGGCGCCTGTTATTTTATCTATCCTGCTTTTATTCGTCGGATTGATTGCTTTTATCTATTTCTCTTTTCTGGATAAAAAATTGGACAAAGAAGAACTTGAAAACCAAGCGCCTTCGGAAGAAGAATTTAAATTCAGGGATTTAAAAGAAATTGCGAAAATAAAAGCATTTTGGTTGATTACCATTCTGTGCGTCCTGTTTTATTCGGCGGTATTTCCCTTTATCAAATACGTAACCCAACTGATTATTCAAAAGTTCGGGATTCCCGACGATTCGGCGGGATACATACCGGCTTTATTACCGTTCGGCGCGTTGATTTTAACCCCTGTTTTCGGAAACCTGTACGATAAAAAAGGAAAGGGGGCTACGATTATGATTATCGGGTCTGTCCTTTTGATTTTTGTCCATTTGCTGTTTGCCATCCCTTCGTTGAACAGTTTATACGTCGCTATCGGGTTGGTACTGATTTTAGGCGTTGCTTTCTCCTTAGTTCCTTCTGCGATGTGGCCTTCCGTAGCTAAAATAATTCCCGAAAAAAATGTGGGAACAGCTTACGCCATCACTTTCTGGGTTCAGAACTGGGGCATCATGCTGGTTCCCATGCTTATCGGCTATGTGCTGGATAAATATTGTATTACCGGAAAAACAATCAAACTGATCGGAAGCGTGGAAAAAGAAGTTACTTTGTACGATTATACGCT
>JAISNS010000249.1 GCA_031276105.1 Dysgonamonadaceae bacterium | reverse complement strand
ACGGTTTCTCCGTGCGCTGCGTATCGAAAGAATAAATATTTTTTCCTATATTTGCAGCTTTTAATGAGAAAATAATTCATCATGCAGAAACCGACAATTCCGGCAGGAACCAGAGACTTTTCGCCCGAAGAAATGGCGAAACGCAGCTATATCTTCGATACCATTCGTAGCGTATTCCACCTTTACGGATTCAAACAAATTGAAACGCCGGCCATGGAAAATCTTTCCACTTTGATGGGAAAATATGGCGAAGAAGGCGATAAATTGCTGTTCAAAATACTCAATTCGGGCGATTTCCTGAATAAAACGTCCGACGGGGAATTAACGGAAAGGAATCCGCTAAAACTCACTCATAAATTCTGCGAAAAAGGATTGCGCTACGATTTGACCGTTCCGTTTGCCCGTTACGTAGTTATGCACCGCAACGAAATAACGTTTCCTTTCAAGCGTTTCCAGATTCAACCGGTTTGGCGAGCCGACCGTCCGCAGAAAGGACGCTACCGCGAATTTTTCCAGTGCGACGCCGACATTGTCGGTTCCGATTCCTTGCTCAACGAAGTAGAATTGATTCGGATAATCGACGACGTCTTTAAACGTTTCGGCGTCCGCACCTGCATCAAGATGAACAACCGGAAAATTTTGAGCGGTATCGCTGCAATCATCGGCGAAGCGGACAAAATAACCGACATTACGGTTGCCATTGACAAATTAGACAAAATCGGACTGGAAAAGGTCAATGAAGAACTCGCCTCCAAGGGCATTTCCGGCGAAGCCATCGACCGGCTGCAACCGGTTATCCTCTTGGGCGGGAGTAATCGCGAAAAACTTGCAACGCTGAAATCCGTGCTGGCTTCTTCCGAAACCGGACAAAAAGGTATCGAAGAGATGGAAACGATTCTGAATAAATCGGACATCCTGCCGTTAAACAGCGATTTGGAACTGGATTTGACTTTAGCCCGCGGACTGAATTATTATACCGGCGCCATTTTTGAAGTCAAAGCGCAGGATGTACCAATCGGCAGCATCACCGGCGGCGGGCGATACGACAATTTGACGGGCGTTTTCGGGATGCCCGGCGTTTCGGGCGTAGGCATTTCGTTTGGAGCCGACCGGATTTTCGACGTCCTGAACCAACTGGAATTGTATCCGCAGGATGCAAGCCAAAAAACGAAACTGCTGTTTGTTAATTTCGGAGAGAAGGAAGAAAACTATATCCTGCCGATATTGGCAGGATTAAGAGAAAAAGGAATCAATGTTGAGATTTATCCCGAAGCGGCGAAAATGAAAAAGCAGTTGGCTTATGCCGATGCAAACCAAATTCCGTATGTCGTATTAGCCGGCGAAAGCGAAATGGCAACCGGAACATTGACGCTGAAAAACATGCTTACCGGCGAACAGCAACCGGTTGCGCCGGATTTTCTGCACCGGTTATTATAAATTTCAAAGTAGGAAACACAATGAAGGAATACAATTTTGATGAAATTATTGACCGGCGAAATACCGGCGCGCTCAAAACGGACGCTTTGCAGGAACGGTATGGACAAGCCGGTTTGATTCCCCTCTGGGTAGCCGACATGGATTTCCGTTGCGGCGATTTCATTATCGACGCGATTCAACAGCGAGCCGCCCACGGCATATTCGGCTATACGATTCCTCCCCAGTCGTATTACGATTCGATAATCAACTGGGTCGGAAAGCGGCATGGGTGGAACATCAAACAGGAATGGTTCTCTTATATTCCGGGTATCGTAAAAGGCATTGCGCTGGCTATCTTGAATTTCACGAAACCTCAAGATAAAATCATCATTCAGCCGCCGGTTTATCATCCCTTTCGCTTAGTCCCGTTGATGCAAGGCCGGAACATCGTAAACAATCCCCTGATTGAAGAAAACGGCCGCTACCGGATGGATTTGGAAGGATTAAAGAAGTGCATCGACAGGGATTGTAAACTGTTGATACTTTGCAGTCCTCACAATCCGGCAGGCATTACTTGGCCGAAAGAAACGCTGGAAGAATTGGCCGGGATATGTTATGATAACGGGATACTGATTATTTCCGACGAAATTCATTCGGATATGGCTTTGTTTGGGAACAAACACATTCCGCTTGCTTCCGTTTCGGAAAAGGCCGCCGAAAACAGCATCACGTTCATGGCGCCGAGTAAAACTTTCAACATTGCGGGTTTAGTCAGTTCGTATTCAATTGTTCCCAATGAACGGATAAGGAAAAGTTTTTACGACTTCCTTCATGCCGGCGAACTGGACGAAGGAACGATTTTCGCTTATACAGCTACTCAGGCGGCTTACGAACAGGGGTTGAACTGGATGCAACAGATGCTTCGCTACGTGGAAAACAATATCCTATTCGCCGATAACTACCTGAAAGAGAATATTCCACAGATAAAAGCCATTATTCCACAAGCTTCTTTTTTACTCTGGCTGGACTGCCGGGAATTAGGCCTCAGCCGGAAGGAGTTGAACGATCTGTTCGTAAAAAAAGCAGGCTTGGCATTGAACGATGGCGAGATGTTCGGAAAAGAAGGCGCAGGATTTATGCGGATAAATGCCGGTTGCCCGCGCGCTATCTTGGAACAGGCCTTGTCGCGCCTCGCCGGCCAATTATCTTCTTGAATGAAGAACCTCACTCGTCACTCGTCACTCGTCACTCGTCACTCGTTAACTCGTTAACTCGTTAACTCATTTACTCGTTTACTCCTCAACTTTTTTTCAAAAACATTTGCATATTTCGAATAAACGATTTACCTTTGCAGCGGTTTTTGTAAAACATCAATAAATATGGCAGCTTCCGAAATTTATAGTTTATTATGTATTCTTAACTTTCAAAGTTTGGAAGTTAACGGAATTATGCTAACACACACACACACACACACACACACACACACACACACACACAACCGGAAATAATCCAAAACCGCTCTCTAACAAAAAGTTTCAAAAAACAATCCATATTATATACAAGCGCCGGGCGATTCGTCGAGCGATTCGTTCCGTCGTAATATTGCGCAGTATCAGCCTCTTCGACTGTGCCGGACATAACATTGTCCGGTCGCAAAAATCAAACAAATCAAATAAATCACAGTTCAAACAATCGAAAATAAAATTAATTAATAACCGTCCTCACGGACATAAAACAAGTTTAATATGAAGTATAGATTAATTTGGCGGGCTAACCCGCAAGACCGCACCAAAAAGAAGCTTTATGCGGCGCCCGTCAACGACGGGACGATCTCGGAAGAAGACCTCAAGAAAGAAATTTCTACAATCTCTTCCCTCTCTAAAGGAGACGTTGGTAACGTATTCGATGGTATAACCGATGTTACGCCCAAGTACATGCTTATGGGTAAGAGCGTAAAACTCGGTAACATCGGCTCTTTGCGAATCTCTTTCAGCAGCGAAGGCGTCGACGACCCGGCTGAGTTTAACGCCGGGATGATTAATGGTAAAAGATTCATCTTCACGCCAAGCCCCGAACTCAAAAAGATTTTGGACAACTTACATTTCGAACTCGATCACACGTTCGAAATTACCTCCGAAAACGATAACGATAACAATAACGATAATATATAGACTGGTATGAACGCTAATTATTTTTTCAAAATGAAAGAAATATTTTTTCTTTGCTCAACTTTCAACAGGATCAAACTCCTGTTGTTTGTCTGTTTTGCCGCGCTGAGTTTTAACGCTGGCGCCGTTAATGGCAACACTTTTACTGCCGACCAGTTGATTCGTAACCTCAGATGGAATCAGGAAAAAGGACGGGTGGAATTTGAGGTCATGTTTTATGATAATGTTGACGTGGCATGGGATGAATATATTAAACATGCAACTCTGTACATCAATAATGTGAAATTAGGGACGCTGACAGTAGGAAAATCAAATGGAGGAGATGTAACTTCCAGTACGCCATTCAGCGACTTATGTTTTCCTGGAGCCGACAATAACTGCGTAAATCTTTACTTTTACAGTCACTCGGCATCAAACACGGAACACTTGGTAACATACGCCCGAGGCAGCACCGATGGTTGTCGTAAATCCACAACGAATACAAATTACATTGAGATACCGATTAATCATGGGACTAACAGATGGTACAATTACAACGCGGAAGTCTATCGTGCTTACGCCGAATATTTCTGGTATCCGGGTGAAATGACAGGCGACCAGACTATCGAAGTCGCATTAAAGGATATTGTAATTACTCAACAATTCTCAGGAAATACATGGACAAGAGGCAATGCTTCCTATTCGGTAACAGCGACCAGAGCTCCTGCCTCAAATCATTCCATGA
>JAISNS010000244.1 GCA_031276105.1 Dysgonamonadaceae bacterium | reverse complement strand
AAAACTGATTGTAATGATTATGGTGACAATTAAGAAATTAGCGACATTTTTTTTGTCCGGCTTGGCCCTGTTCACTGTTCATGCGCAGGAAGAACTTGATTTTCAGGAAAAAACGGCTTCCGATAATACCTATATCGGTTTGAAAGGCGGTTTGAATTTTCCTTCCTTCAGTTACAGTAATTCGGATATCAACGGTTACAAGTCGGAACTGTATTACACGACTTTGTGGGGAGTGTTTGCCGAATTTCCTTTTAATGAACGGAATACATTTTCCTTGCGTCCGGAGATAAACTTTATCACTCGTGGTCAACATGTTGATGATAAAGATATTAATTATAAAATGGATGCTCAGTCCGTGGATATCTATCTTCCGTTTGTTTATACTTTTCGCAGTCAGGAAAAACAGCCTGTCAGTCCGTTTGTTTTGATAGCGCCGGCGATTGGTTTTTCAACCGGAGGGAAAATTAAATTAGACAAGTGGAAAACGGATGTATCCGACGCTAATTTAAATCCTTTTCATGCAGGAATATATGGTGGAGTTGGCGTTAAATTTCCCGTTTACGGCAGCAATCGTCGCGAACTTTTGTCGATTGGTTTGGAACTGGGTTATTATCTGGGATTGACCGATACTTATTCCAAGAAAGAAAAGGACGGAGAAGCCTTGGCTTTAAATCTGAAATACTACGAAATAGAAGGTACCCGGAAACATACCGGATTGCAAGCGCAAGTATCTGTTTCTGTGCCGTTAAGTATTTTTAAAGCGAAGAAAAAAGCGCCCGCTCCCGCAGTGGTTGTTCCCGAACCGGTTGTCATTCCCGAACCGGAAAAACCGGCTCCGGTAGTTGAAAAACCCTGTTATACGATCGAGGAAATGAAGGAACTGATCAAGGAAAAGAAAGAAATTATCGGTAAAAAAATCTGTGCTTTCGAGCAAATCACTTTTGAATTTGGAAAGAGCGATCTGACGAAACCGTCTAAAAACTATCTGGACGAAATAGTGGAATTGATGCGGAAAAACAGTGTGTTGAAAATTACCGTCAACGGACATACCGATAATGTGGGAACTGCCGAATATAATTTGAATCTTTCAAAGACAAGAGCGAAAGTGGTATATGATTATTTGGTGAAAAGCGGTATTTCGTCTTCCCGTCTGGATTATCGCTACTACGGCTTGACTAAACCGATTGTCGATAACGATACGGAAGAAGGAAGGGCGATTAATCGACGGGTAGAATTTGAAATCATTAATCAATAAATTATTATCATCATGAAAAAGTATCATTGCATCAGCATTTTATTGGGTATTGTTTTGGCTGCCGTTTTCACATTGAACGGATGTTTGGAAGACGATGAAAAAACGCTCGTTCTTCCGGACGAATCCAACCGGTTTGTAGATATTACCGATCCGTATGATCTGCAACAAGCGTTGAAAATAGCCGAAGCAACGGTTGTAAACGGCGATTTGCCGGCGTCTTCATCCGGAAATAACTATCTTTCTTCCAGCATTAATTCCATCAAAGTTAATTCGGGAAGCGATGTAGTATTGCCTTTGATGTATTCCGGTTTTTACGAAATCGAAACGGTTTATATTCAAGTAGTCGGAGCCGACGGAAAGTATTATTCCGTCAAACCGGTTATTACCGCTTCTTCCGAAAACTCATTCGGTTACATATCAATTGCCATGCCTAAAAACATCGAAGAAGGAGATTTCAATGTTCGATACAAAGTAAAAGATTCGTCAGGAAGCATCAGCAATATGGTCGTTACTTTAATCAACATTACCAATGAAGTCATTTCTTGCGAAAATGCCCATAATTCGGGACAGGCAGGCCTGACATTCACCACTTTATATCTGGGGAAAACCGCAGGCCCCGTCAGTATTTACTACGATACATATTCCGTCAAAGACAGAATAGATATCTACCAGGGAAAGACGTGGATAACCGGAACGGGGGAAGACCCCGGCTCTCCGATTCCACCTTTGTGTGATTGCAATTCCACGTTACCCGGTTTTGTAGGCAGACAGGGCTATCTTAATTTTGATTTCAATCCTCACGAAGGACAGAATATTACGGTCGTAGTGAGTGGTTGTTTGAATGGCGGAACATCGTGGGAATGGCATTTGAGCGAAGCCCCCGAATGTAAGTAAATGTTTCCAAACGGAGATTCCTGAAATGCCGTAAAGAGAGTAAGGAGCGGATGCTGAAAAGCTCACGAGTAGGCAAATCATTAATTATTAAATTATTAAAAAAATGAAAAAAGTATTTGTTTTAGTTTTGTTCTTGGTAAGTTGCGTATCGGTAATGAACGCTCAGTTTTCACAGTTTCACGTTGGGGTTGCCCTGCCGCAGGGCGATTTTGGAGATGGCGATGTGGACGACGATGAACCTTTCGGAGATGGGGTCGGTTTTGCAGCTACGGGATTTAATGTTGGGTATAAGTATTACAATCCTTTGTCTGCAAAAAATTTATCTCTTGTTTTCGCTTTGGACGTCTTTTATAACGGACTAAATTCCGATGTAAAAGATGACTTTGAAGATGCAGAAGATGCAGCTGATGGTGATTTTGAATATTCTTTGCCGGCTTATTTGAATATTCCGGTTACTTTGGGTCTCAATTATGCTCATCCGCTTAGCAGTACGATTGATCTTTATGGAGAAGTTGCTTTAGGATTTAATTTTTCTAAAATAACAGATTTAAAAATAGAATCGGA
>JAISNS010000200.1 GCA_031276105.1 Dysgonamonadaceae bacterium | reverse complement strand
GCCGGAAAAAGCCAGAAAAAGCAACGATACAGCAAAGAAATCGGCAACCGGACTCCATCCTTTCAATTTATTGTAATGTAAACGATTGATCCAATAAACGAAAACCCGTTTCGTGTATTTCTCATAATCAACATGTCCGTCTGCCGAATTATAGACGCCAATGCCTCCGTCCAGCATCAAGCGGAGATGCTGTTCGTCGACCGGCAGGATTTTTTTGATCGGAGGCAAGCCGCGATTCGCTTTCCAAACTTCCGACAGGCTTTCCTGAGAAAGGTGAGGCGGCAATTGAAGCGACCCGGTTTCCGTTCGGTAAGCCGGGTCTTTTTCACCGATATGGTTGAGGTATATGCCCGACAGACCATACACCAAAGATACACCAACCACTAAGAAACCTGCGTCGCGGTGAAGAATCCGCAACCAACGGCTTATTTTTACCTTATTCCAAAGTGACATATTCCAAACCATCCATGTAGAAAATGGAAAAATACGCTTTATTGCGCTCTTTCATCCACCGGCGCATTTCGCTGATACTGCTGAGTTCGGCTGCACAAGATTCGGCTGAGGCGTCTTCCTGCTTTTTAATGGCTACATTTTTCTCCATTTGGTCGATGTACTCTTGGGTGAGACGCCGTTCTTTCAGCACGCCGGTTATTTCCAGTTTGGAACCGACCAGTTCTCGGTTGAAACCGCCGATTTCCCCTTTTGCTTCCACACGCATGGAGGCTTGCTGCGATTTGCCGACAATAAAACAACGCTTGCCGGAATGTTTGCAAGTATGCGTGACGTAACCGACCACTTTCACGGTCTTATCCAGTTCCTGTTCTGCCACTTGCAACAAGTTGTCCAATTCAAAAACCGGAAGTTCGGCAAACGTGGAAGCGCCAACGCTGTTGCTTTCTTCAATTGCTGTTTTTTTATTTCCATTACAGGAAAAAAGTACGGACGACAATACAATTAATAAAAACGTTTGTTTCATACGAGAATAAAATTATGAATTATGAATTATAAATTATGAATTATGTGTGATGAGTAGCGCCGTTGTTCCGGCAATCCCGAAAACGAGTGAATAAACGCTGTCAAAAATCTTTTTCTTTTTAGTCCTGTGCGGAAAAATGAAAACAGACAAAAATGCCAGTAATACGTTCGCCCACAAAGCGCTATAAGCCGTGAAGTGCAGGCGGGGCGCAATAAATTCGCTGTGTTTGTCGATGTCTTTGACTGTCAGATAAACGGGGAAAAGCCGGTTCGCTATCACATTCCACCGGTTGACCGCCGCATCCTGATAAAAATAACGCCGGTTTTTCAATGTTTCGGCATCCAGCGCATAAAAGTGTTTGCCGGCGTCTGTCCGAATCGAAACCGTCCAATAAAGGAAATTGCCCATAATCGTCCACTCGTCCTTATCTAAATCGAAAGGTGCGATTTCCAGCGGTAAAGCGTTATATTTTCCGGCATCTGCTTCGAGAATGTAGGCATATCCTTTTTTATCGAAGAGAAAACCGTAAAAACGTTTATCTGCGACTTCCAGCATGGAGAAAAAAGCCGGCTTGATGGAGTCGTTCAACTGTGTATTTTTCACGAACGGGCGTCCGTTGACCATTTTGATGTGATAGAGTTCGCCTTGCGCATCCAGCGAAAAATAACCTTCATCGTAAGGTTTACGTATATTCAGGTTGCCGTAAGTCCATTGGGCAGGGAAAACATAACCGGCCTTTAAGAGCGCCGATTGAAAGCGTTCGCTTTTTTCCCGGTTTACCGAGTTTGTTTCCGCATCGACAAATTCAATTTTATCTTTCAACCGAAAGACGTCGCCCGGCGATTCCAGTTTTGCCTTTTTCGGTAAAGATTCGTACATGATATAAAGCCCTGTTTGCGGCGTGTTTTTTTCAACGGGCGAGTACCTGAAATTCACCTGTTTAATCCTCAACAAACGCGGATCGATCGCAATGCCGTCGATGCTGTCGGGCATTTCCCCGTTAACGGTCAACTGCCTGAAATTGAACAACGGCAAGGCCGCATCATACGTTTTATCCGTATAGATTTTACCTTCGTCGTCGTGGAAAGGTTCTTTTCGTCCGTCTAATTCCCGGAACAAAAATTTCTTTTCTATCGAACTGAAATAGACAAAAGGGTAACGGTTTCTCGACACAGAAGCCGTTTTCACTAATTCCGGTATTCCCCACAAAGCAATTCCTGTGAAGAAAAGCAATAAAATCAAATAGATAGTTTGTTTATTTTTCATTATTTCATTTATTCTGTCATGTTACGCAGCGTAATAATCATGCTGCCTTTTTGCCTGCTAAGAGGTCGCCTGATGTTGCGTAACATGAGTTATTCTTATTGTATCCCTTCTTTGAAACGCATGACGGAATAAAAAGGAAAGGAAAAGGCAATCAGAACGAATGTTGCCAAATAGGGAATAAAAGGCTGGTAAGCGCCTGATTTAGATTGGATGAAGAAAAAAGACAGGACGCAAATCCCGGCAATCATATTCGATATTCGCCTTTTCCACAAAGGCTCCAAGCAAACCCAAGCCGTAAGCAGGTAAGCCGCCCATCCGGCTATGAACCAAGGCAATAGTTTCCAAAAGACAACATAAACGATTTCGGTTGTAAAAAGGAAACTCAAACCGAGCAGCAAGCCGGATAAAGTAAGAAACTGCAACAAGCCGGCGACCGAAAAACCATAAAGCAACATAAGCGATAAAATCCGGTTTTCATTGAGTGGAAGGTGCAGCGTCAGTTTCAACCTTTTATACTGTAATTCGGGAAGATACTGAGTAATCCCCAACAAAAAGCCGCTCAACAAAGGCGCGTATTTGAAAAAGGGGAAAAGCGAAATGTCTTTTTGAATAATGGCTTCCCAATAGGCCGCGGTTCCCGTCAGGCGGACGTCTTCGGCGATTTTCATGAACGAATAAATACCCAATCCCAAAAAGACCGCCAACAAAAGCCAGATAACCTTTTGCGTCTTAATCCATTCTTTATAAACAATTGATTGATACATGTTTTAAATTCTTAATTCATAATTCATAATTCATAATTCATAATTTTTTCAGTATTTTCCGGTCAATCCGATAAAAGCGTCTTCCAAAGAAAGCGTTTCTTCTTTCAAGTCGGAAATTTCATTATTCACGGACAAAACGGCGCGAACGTCTCCAATCGAAGCGAAAGAATACGTTTCCCAGCGGTTTCCTGTTTTTCCCGTGTTTCGCACGATTTGATTTTCGGCAAAGGCGTCCGACGAAGCCGAAAACGTGAAACGGCGAAAATTTTTCAGGATATAGTCCGTCGGTTCATGCAGCAGTATTTTTCCGTAATCCAGTATGATACAGTCGTCGATAAGCATTTCCATGTCCTGAATAATATGGGAAGTCAGAAAAATCGTTTTATCTTCCGACGCAGCATATTCTTTGAGGTATTCGACAAAAAGGCGGCGATAACCGGGGTCTAAACCCATAGAAAAATCGTCTAAAATCAGCAAATCCGGATCTTGAGCGAACAGGAGTCCCAACGCTACTTGCGAACGCTGTCCGCACGACATGGTACTGATTTTTTGTTTGTGCGAAACCCGTAACTTTTCCAGCAACCGGAAGTAAGCTTCTTTTTTCCAGCGCGGGAAAAAGCGACTGTAATAGCGTTCTATCTGAAGTACGTTGAAATAACTGTGCTGTATATGTCCTTCCAGAAGCAGGCCAATCCTGCCCTTTGTTTGAGGAGAGAGTTTGTCCATCCTTTCGCCGAAGATTCGGCAAATACCCGACTGCGGTTTCAGATAACCGTTCAGTATATTGATAATTGTTGTTTTACCTGTTCCGTTTTTTCCTAATAAGCCCAGGATTTTCCCTTTTTGGACTTCAAAATTCAGATTTTTATAAATCAGGCGATTACCATAATAATGAGTAATGTCTTCGCATTGAATAAGCGGCTCCATACTGTATTTACATTTATCCGTGATTGATTTGTTTCTTAACGGGCACAAAGGTCAGACAAAAAACAGAAAAATGCAATCCCCATAATTAGGTATTTTTTAGGCGAGAAATACACTATTCATTCCCTATTTTCAATATATTTCGGTTTTCGCCTATTACCCAAAGAATATCGTCTTCCTGCAAGAGTAAATCCAAATCCGGATTCTGCATCGAAGAATTATTCCGTTCAATGCCGACCAATAAACAGTTATATTTTTCCTGTATGCCGGAATTACGGATGCTTTTCCCTTTCAAATGCGATTTTTCATCAATCTGAATCTGCTTCATCAGCACTTCCGGCGATTGTTTTTTTTCCGAATTGGCATATTTCAATCGTTTTTCTTCCAGCCGCTGTTGAAACAATTCCATTTGCGTATCCGTTCCCAAGACAATAATATGGTCGCCCGGATAAATCCGTTCACTGCCTTTCGGAATATTAATACGCACTCCATCCCTAACGATAGTTACTACATTTACACCGAAATATTGCCGGAAATTCAGTTCTTTCAACGTTTTACCCACTATGGAATAATAAGATTGTATCGGAAATTCGGACAAATGCAAATCCCGCTCCAACACGTGATTCACAAACCCTTTGGTCAGGGGCGCTTTCGATTCTTCATATTTCTCTTTCTCATTTAAATTTTCCTTGAAACGGTGTTCAAATACAAGGGAACGACGCTTCAAACGTTTGGAAGCCATAAACACCATCAGGATAATCAAGGCTAACGTAAAAGCAATAACAAACGGTGTGTGAAACA
>JAISNS010000136.1 GCA_031276105.1 Dysgonamonadaceae bacterium | reverse complement strand
TGATTGTTATTTTCATTTTACAAAATTACACCTATTTACCCTAATTGCCAAATATTTATACCAGCATACTTTTTACATCACTACCGAAGATAAATATCCCAATTAAAGTTCCTATGTTTGCCCATGTCCAATAAACTCCAAATAACAACCCTCACCGGAGAAACGCTTGAAGCCCATGCCCCGGTAATCATATCAGCCAGCCGTTCGACGGATATTCCGGCGTTTCATGCGCAGTGGTTTATCGACAGGTTGAGGGCGGGATACGTCGTTTGGTATAATCCGTTTAATCGGAAGCCGATGAATGTTTCGTTTCAGAACACAAGAGTCGTCGTTTTCTGGACAAAGAATCCCAAACCGTTGATTCCGTTTCTGAAAGAATTGGACGACAGAGGTATTCATTACTATTTTCAGTTTACTTTGAACGATTACGAACGGGAACGTTTCGAGCCGAATGTTCCGTCCTTAGATGAGCGGGTAGAAACGTTCAAGACCTTATCAGAATTGATTGGAAAAGAAAAAGTAATCTGGCGTTTCGACCCGTTGATAGTCGCGCCGCAGGTCGCGCCGCGCGATTTACTGAAAAAAATAGGGACTGTAGGCAATCGTTTGAAAGGATATACCGATAAATTAGTATTCAGTTTTATTGACATTAAAACCTATCGCAAAGTGCAATACAATCTGGTGAAAGAAACATCGTCGTTTTCAAAGGAAAACATAGTAAACGCCGAATTGACCGAAACGCAGATGACGGAAATTGCCGAAGGACTTGCCAAAATCCGCGACCGCTGGAACTCGGAAGGATGGAACATCTCGCTGGCAACTTGCGCCGAACAAATTGACTTGAGTAAATACGGTATTGAACATAACCGTTGTATCGACGGCGAGTTAATGAAACGAATTTTCCCGGATGACAACGATTTAGCGTATTATTTATCGTATGGAAAATTACCCGGTAAAAACGCTCTGTTCGCAAATGAACTTCCATCTAAACAGACCAATTTGAAAGACAAAGGACAACGAAAAATTTGCGGCTGCATGATAAGCAAAGATATTGGCATGTACAACACTTGCCCGCATCTTTGTGTATATTGTTATGCAAACACATCTAAAGAACGGGTTCAAAAAAGTTTTCTAACAGAAAATCCGCTTCATTGAATCGTGCAACTCATAACTAAAAACACGTCTATCTCGAAAATTTCATGTACATTTGTGTCCTGTAAACTGAAAAAAACAGTGCCATGAAAAATTTCTATTTCGCTGCTACTCTTTTGTTGAGTGTAACAATCCTGCTGATTGCCGCTTGGGTTTTAACGAACGCAATCAGCGCAAAGACGCAAAGTCCGGAAGAAACGGCCTTATCCGAAACCCGATTGCCGAAACCGGAATTGCCCGTATTGAAAATCAAAGGAAATGGAGACAGTACCGACGTTTATCTACAATCGTTGGATATTCAGGTGGAGGTGAGCGGCAACATCGCTTCTACCCAATTTACGATGACATTCAAAAACCGCACCTCTAAAATTCTTGAAGGCGAATTGCTTTTCCCGTTGCCCGAAGGCGTAACCGTTAGTTCTTATGCTTTGGATATCAACGGAAAGATGCGCGCAGCGGTACCCGTTGAGAAAGCCAAAGCCACGCAGGTTTTTGAAGAAATAGAACATCGCCGCGTCGATCCCGGATTGCTCGAAAGAGTGGAAGGCAACAATTTTCGGACACGTATTTATCCGGTTCCGGCCAATGGAACGCGAACGGTTTCTATTGGTTACGAAGAAGAATTGTCTGTCGAAAAGCGTTTGCTCTACTACCGCCTGCCGATGGATTATAAGGAAGCTATCGAAAACTTTTCGTTGAAAGCAACCGTATGGAAAAGCCGCGAAAAACCCCGAATCGAAGGAAAACTCGCCGAAGAATTGCTGTTCGACGAACAAGGCGAAAATTTTGTCGCCCGCTTTAACCGGAAAAATTACCAAGCCGACCGCTCGCTGGTCTTCTCTCTACCGGTTCCCGCCGACATCCCGCAGGCGTGGATTCAGCCCGCTTCGGGAAGTTACTATTTTATCGCTTCTTGCCTGCCCAAGGCCGCTACCCGCAAAAAACAGTGGGGCAAACAGTTGGGAATTATTTGGGATGCTTCCCTGAGCGGCGCGCA
Source organism: Dysgonamonadaceae bacterium (assembly GCA_031276105.1). Lineage (GTDB taxonomy): Bacteria > Bacteroidota > Bacteroidia > Bacteroidales > Azobacteroidaceae > Azobacteroides. The sequence continues at coordinate 9,215 of JAISNS010000136.1, read as the reverse complement.
ACGCAATATCAATAAAGATCTGGAAGCGCTGGATATGATTATCCGGGAGAAAAAAGACCTGACGATTTCGCTCTATTTGCTGAATAACCGGTTGGTGAAAGCGGAAACGTTTCAAATCAAAAACGGTCGATGGGACGCGCTGCGCAAAGCGCTCGAATCGGTCGTTTACGATGGCGGATCCGATTTCAGCGCAATCCGCTTTAATTCGCTCGTTTCCGACGAATTTTTATTCTTTTCCGACGGACTGTCAACGCTGAGCGACGCCGATTTTATCGCCGCTTCACCCGACTTTGTTCATCATCCGGTTCATTGCTTCGTGTCTTCTGCCAAAGCCGATTACAGTTCATTGAAATGGATTGCCGCACAAACCAAAGGGAAATTTGTTAACCTGAACGCCTTGTCGCCGGAGGGTTTGAAAACGGAATTGCTGTACGAAACGCTTCATTTTCTGGGAATAGAAAATAACGACCGCCTGAGAGAAGTCTATCCGTCGGTTTCAACGCCGGTGCAGGGTTATTTTTCTGTGGCCGGCATCATGGAAGGGGAACAGACCGACCTCACTCTCCTTTTCGGTTACGGCAATCGAACGGAAAAACGCATGACCGTCAGCCTGAAAACGAAAGAGGCAATGAAACAGGGAAATATCTATCGCATTTGGGCGCAGAAAAAAATCAACGAACTGGATATGCGCTATGAACAAAACAAAGAGGAACTGACGGCGCTCGGACAGCAATTCGGCATCGTTACCCGCAATACTTCGCTGATCGTTCTGGAAACGCTGCAAGATTATATCACCTACAATATTGTGCCGCCGGCGGAATTGCAAGCGGAATATTTCCGCCGGAAAAAAGAACAGTCCGAATCAACCCTTCGCCGGCAACAGGATTTTCTCAATGCCGCCACAGCATCTTCCGAAAATTTGCAACAATGGTGGAAGAAAGACTTTAAGGGGATAAAACCCAAATTCCCAAAACCGGACGGAGCCGATCGGATGCGGAATCAACAAGAATTAGAGGAAAGTCAGATAGTAAGTGTTGCTTCTGTGGCAGCTACTGTTTCAGAGGGTGTAGATATTGTCGATTTGGAAGAACATCGGGTAGTGGTGCGAGAGGATAACTCTCCCCCGCCATCGGTGTTTCAAGAAAGAAAACTTGCCGGAATGGATGTTTCGGAACGCTCACAAGCCGTTATGCGGATAATTCCGCCCAAACAGGACAATGACTACTTCCAACAATTAACCGGAAAAGTAGAAGCGGATTATGAAATCTACTTGAAATTGCGGGCGAATTATCTCCATACGCCGACTTATTATTTCGATATGGCCGACTGGTTTTTCAAACGGAACGACCGCGAAAAGGCCATCCGCATACTGACTTCCATTACCGACATCGAATTGGAAAACGCCTCGCTTTACCGGCTGTTGGGCTACCGTTTGAAAGAATACAAGGCTTATCCGCTCGAATTGTACATCTGCCGGAAAGTAATCCAATGGCGACCGATGGAACCGCAGAGTTATCGCGATTACGCGCTTGCGTTGGCCGACAACGAACGCTATCAGGAAGCGCTCGACAGTTTGTACGCCGTTATTACACAATCGTATGCCCAAAACATCAATCAGCAAAGCGCCGGCATTGAAGAAGTAATCGTAACGGAAATAAACCGCCTGATCGCTAAAAACCCGAACCTGAATGTATCCGCTATCAACAAAAAACTGAGACATGCGATGCCGGTCGATATCCGCGTCGTGATTAACTGGAATATGAATCACACCGATATTGATTTGCACGTGAAAGACCCGCACGGTGAAACTTGCTTTTACAGCAACCGCGAAACGTCTATGGGTGGCCGCATCAGCCGGGATATTACGCAGGGTTATGGCCCCGAACAGTTTATGCTTAAAAAAGCGGTTCCGGGAAAGTATGAAGTGTTTGTGAATTATTACGGCGATTCGCAGGTAAAACTCGAAGGCCCGTCCACCATCATGGTGGAAATATTCACCAACTATTCCGGAGAAAAAGAAGAGCGTCAAGTTGTTTGCGTGCAGTTGTCGAGAGAAAACAAGCAATCTTCCGGCGGATTATCGAAAGTAGCGGAGTTTCAATTTTAAAACCACAAGCAATGACCATCGGATTAAACAATCAATTACCGGATTATCCCTCGTTTGTAGAAGGAATTCGCCGCGCTCCCAACCGGGGATTTCGCCTGAATAAATCCCAGGCGGATATTGCCCTGAAAAATGCTTTGCGCTACGTTCCGCCGGAATTGCATGAGCCATTAGCGCCCGAATGGGAAGAAGAACTGCATACCCGCGGGCGAATTTACGGCTATCGTTACCGTCCTCCGGGCGACATTAAACCCAAGCCCATAGACGAATACGAAGGCAAATGCATCGAAGGCAAAGCTTTTCAGGTGATGATCGACAACAACCTGTGTTTCGATATTGCCCTTTATCCTTACGAATTAGTTACTTACGGAGAAACCGGACAAGTCTGCCAAAACTGGATGCAATACCGGCTTATCAAACAATACCTGCAATTACTGACGCGCGAACAAACGTTAGTGATTGAATCGGGACATCCGCTCGGACTTTTCAAATCGCATCCCCTGTCGCCGCGGGTCATTATCACCCATTCGATGATGGTGGGAATGTACGATAATCTTTCCGATTGGGAAATTGCCGCTCAAATGGGCGTAGCTAATTACGGACAAATGACCGCCGGCGGATGGATGTATATCGGGCCGCAAGGCATTGTTCACGGTACATTTAACACCTTGTTGAATGCCGGAAGATTGAAATTGGGGATTCCCGCCGACAGCGATTTGAAAGGAAAACTGTTCGTTTCTTCGGGCTTGGGCGGCATGAGCGGCGCACAACCCAAAGCGGCCGAAATAGCCGGAGCCGTTGCGATTATCGCCGAAGTAGATGCTTCCCGCATCGAAACCCGGAAAAAACAGGGCTGGGTGCAAGCCGTAGTCAACCATCCGGTCGAAGCCTTTGAAACCGCAGCAAAACCGCTTCGGGAAAAACGCCCCTATTCGATTGCTTACCAGGGGAATATCATTGATTTACTGGAATATGCCGAAACTCATGCGCTGTCGATTGATTTGCTTTCCGATCAAACTTCCTGCCACGCGGTGTATGAAGGGGGCTATTGTCCGGCGGGAATTTCTTTCGAGGAACGCACCCGTTTGCTCCAAAAAAACCGGCCGAAATTTCGCCGCTTAGTCAACCTTTCGTTGCAGCGGCATTTTGAAGTAATAAAAAAATTAGTTGCGCGGGGAACTTACTTCTTCGATTATGGTAATTCCTTTCTGAAAGCGATTTACGACGCAGGCGTCAGAGAAATATCCAAAAACGGAATCGACGGGAAAGACGGTTTCATCTGGCCGTCTTACGTAGAAGATATTATGGGGCCGGAATTGTTTGATTACGGTTACGGCCCCTTCCGTTGGGTTTGCCTGAGCGGAAAACACGACGATTTGGTAAAAACCGACCGGGTGGCGATGGACTGCATCGACCCCAATCGCCGGGGACAAGACCGCGACAATTACAACTGGATTCGAGACGCGGAAAAGAACCGGTTAGTTGTCGGAACGCAAGCCCGAATCTTGTATTCCGACGCAGAAGGCCGGCTGAATATCGCTTTGCGTTTCAACGAATTGGTGCGCAACAAGGAAGTGGGCGCCATTATGTTGGGACGCGACCACCACGATGTGAGCGGAACGGATTCGCCTTTCCGGGAAACCGCCAACATCAAAGACGGAAGCAACGTAATGGCCGACATGGCAGTACAATGTTTTGCCGGAAATGCCGCCCGCGGCATGAGTTTAGTTGCGCTTCACAACGGCGGCGGCGTCGGTATCGGAAAAGCCGTTAACGGCGGCTTCGGAATGGTGCTGGATGGCAGCGAACGAGTGGATGAAATCCTTCAAACAGCTATCTTGTGGGATGTTATGGGAGGAGTTGCCCGGCGTTCTTGGGCAAGAAACGAACACGCGATGGAAACCTGCCGCGCCTTCAACGAAAAATATGCCGCTAATTCTATCATCACCATGCCTTTCATCACTCATAATTCATAATTCATAATTCATAACTCACAAACATCATGAACCCAATTATCGAATGTGTCCCGAATTTCAGCGAAGGACGCGACTTGGAAAAAGTAGAACGAATCGTTGATGCTTTCCGCGCAAAGGAAAACATTAAATTGCTGGATTACAGCAATGATAAAGATCACAACCGAATGGTTGTCACGGCTATCGGCGAACCGGAAGCCATGAAAGCAGCCGTAATCGAAGCGGTGGGGATAGCCGTCAAAGAAATAGACCTCACCCGGCATGAAGGACAGCATCCGCGCATGGGCGCGGTCGACGTCATTCCCTTCATTCCCGTTCGGGGACTTAACGTGCAGGAAGCGGATGCTTTAGCCAAAGCCGTCGGACAATCCATCGCCGACGTTTACGCTTTGCCCGTTTTCCTTTACGAGCAGTCGGCTTCCGCCGAACATCGCCGGAACTTGGCCGCCGTGCGGAAAGGCGAATTTGAAGGCCTGACGGAAAAAATGAAATTGCCGGAATGGAAACCCGATTTCGGCCCGGCAGAACGCCATCCGACAGCCGGAGCAGTCGCCGTCGGCGCACGAATGCCTTTGATTGCCTTCAATGTAAATCTGAATACCACGAAATGGGAGATTGCCGATAAAATTGCCAAAAAAGTCCGCTTTCTGGGCGGAGGACTGCGCTTTTGCAAAGCAATGGGCGTGGAATTGAAAGAACAGCAAATGGTACAAGTTTCCATGAACCTGACGGATTATACAAAAACGTCTATTTATCAAGCCGTTGAAATGATTCGTTTTGAAGCAAGGCGATACGGCGTTTCCGTTGCCGGATGCGAATTGATTGGCTTGGTTCCCTTGCAGGCCGTCATCGACACGGCTTCCTATTACCTTGGATTAGAAGATTTTTCCATGAAGCAAATATTGGAAATGCGTTTATGAACAGCAATTACATCATCCGCAACATTGGCTGCCTGGTCACCTGTTCCGGATTTTCCGCCAAACACGGAAAAGAAATGTCCGATTTGGGCATTATCGAAAACGGGAAAGTCGTCATTACCAATGGAATCATTTCCTATGTCGGCCATTCTTCGGATACCGTTCCGGTAGAATGCCCGGAAGATTACGAAATTATCGACGCGCAGGGAAACGCCGTTTTGCCCGGATTTATCGATTCCCATACCCATCTCGTTTTCGGAGGATACCGGGAAGAAGAATTTTCGTGGCGCATGAAAGGCGACACTTACCTGTCTATCCTGAATCGCGGCGGCGGCATTTACAGTACGGTTCAGGCCACCCGGAACGCTTCTTTCGAAGACTTGGAACTCGCAGCCAAAAACCGCTTGGACAAAATGCTGGCAATGGGCGTGACCACCGTAGAGGCCAAAAGCGGTTACGGCTTGGACAAAGAAACCGAACTCAAACAACTCCGGGTGTTGAAAAAACTAAATCGCGACCATCCGATAGACCTTGTTTCCACTTACTTGGGCGCTCATGCCGTAGCGAAAGAATACGGCGACGAAAAAGCCTATATCAATTTCATGTTGCAGGAAGTCATGCCCGCCGTTCGGGAAGAAAACTTGGCCGCTTGTTGCGATATTTTTTGTGAAGAAGGCGTATTCAGCGTTCCGGAATCCGAACGTTTCCTTTTGGAAGCCCAAGCGATGGGTTTTCAACTCAAAATCCATGCCGACGAAATAGTTTCTACCGGCGGGGCCGAACTGGCGGCAGGCGTTGGCGCCTTGTCTGCCGATCACCTGTTGCACGCCTCTCACCGGGGCGTCGAAGCGTTGGCGAAAAGCCATACGGTGGCCACCTTGTTGCCCTGTACGGCTTTTTCCCTGAAAGAAAACTATGCGCGGGGACGGGAAATGATCGACGCCGGTTGCGCCGTCGCTTTAGCTACCGATTTGAATCCGGGCAGCAGTTTTACCGCTTCGATTCCGTTAACGATTGCTTTGGCGTGTATCTACATGCAATTATCGCCCGAAGAAGCAGTTACCGCGTTGACCATCAATGCTGCGGCAGCCATCGGAAAAGCAGATTCCATCGGAAGTATCGACACCGGGAAAAAGGGCGACCTGATTATTCTGGAATATCCTTCGTACCGGTTTTTACCTTACCACGTGGGCATGAATTGCGTACAAAAAACGATTAAGAGTTATAAGTTATGAATTATGAGTTGCACGATAAGGCGACCTTATTGGTAGCAATAAGGCGACCTTATTGGTAGCAATAAAGCGACCTTATTGGTAGCAATAAGGCAACCTTATTGGTAGCAATAAGACGACACGATTATGAGTTATGAATTATGAATTATGAATTATAAAAATAAATAATTATGAAGTTATTATCAGCGATGCCGGTGAAGGAATTTTTGCTTGTAACAGCCGGCAATGATCCGGTTCCGGGCGGAGGAAGCGTTTCCGCTTTGTGTGGCGCCTTGAGCGCGGCTTTGGGTCAAATGGTTGCTCATTTGACTGTTGGGAAGAAAAAATATGCCGACCGGGAAGAAGAAATGAAAGAACTGGCAGCCGTTTTCAATTCGTATTTAGACGTATTTACCGAAGCGATCGACGCTGATTCGGAGGCCTACGACGCAGTATTTTCCGCTTTCAAATTGCCGAAGGAAACGGAAGAAGAAAAGGCATTGCGCGCGCAAAAAATCGAAGAAGCGACGAAAACCGCCGCCGAAATCCCGTTGCAAGTAGCGCAAAAAGCGTGCAAAGTAATGGATTTTATTCATATCGTAGCGCGGACAGGCAACCCGAACGCCGTAACAGACGCTTGCGTAGCCATGATGTGCGCACGGACAGCGGTTTTGGGCGCTTTGCTCAATGTGAGAATCAACCTGACTTCGCTTCACGACGCGGAATACGTGGAACGCTTGAAAAAAGAAGCCGGATTGCTGGAAGAAAAGGCCGGGGAAAAGGAAGAAAAATTGCTGGAGTGGGTGAAGGGAATATTGAAATAGCGAACGACAGCTTATTTATTTCGCATTACTTTTTGTTTTTCCTTTCAACACGATAGCCGTGCGCGCAGGGATATAGAGTTTCAACCAGCCTTTGTTTTCGCTCTCATACAAAGGGTCTTCAATGGTAATGTACTCAATGGAATTATCAATGGAATTGAAACCGCCGAAAGCAGAATCGTCGGTGTTGAGCACAATTTTATAGTTTCCTAAAGGCGCCAGCAGGCCGTAACCGGTGAATGATTGTACCGGATTGAAATTATATACAAACAGCAAATCTGCCCGGCGATAAGCTAAAATCTGGTCGCCGTCGTTGTCCCAAACCTTGTAAACGGGAAATGCCTGAAAGTCTTTTACGAGGCCAATCAAGGCGATCATGGCTTTGTCGAAATCGCCTAAATACTTGTATTTCAGATTTGGATTGTCGATCAAATCCCATTGGCGGCGAGCGTATTTATACGACCAGCCGTTGTCTTGACGGGGAAAATCGATCCATTCGGGATGGCCGAATTCGTTTCCCATGAAATTGAGGTATCCGCCGTTGATCGTCGACGCCGTTACTAAGCGAATCATTTTATGGAGAGCAATGCCGCGGTCGACCGTCATGTTTTGGCTATTCACGCTCATGTGCCAATACATTTCGGAATCAATCAAACGGAAAATAATGGTTTTGTCGCCGACCAGCGCCTGATCGTGACTTTCGGTATAACTGATTGTTTTTTCATCGCTTCGGCGATTGGTTACTTCCCACCAGATACCCGAAGGACGCCAATCCTGATCTTTCTTCTCTTTAATAATTTTTATCCAGTAATCCGGAATATTCATCGCCATCCGGTAATCGAAACCGTATCCGCCTGCCGGAATGGAAGCCGCTAATCCGGGCATACCGCTGACTTCTTCCGCGATAGTTATTGCCCGGGGATTCACCTGATGAATGACCCGGTTGGCCAAAGTCAGGTAACAAATAGCGTCGCCGTCCTGATTGGCATTGAAATAATCGCCGTAGTTGGAAAAACCTTCGCCCAAGCCGTGACTGTAATACAGCATGGAAGTTACGCCGTCGAAACGGAAGCCGTCGAATTTGTATTCTTCCAGCCAGAATTTGCAGTTGGATAACAGGAAATGCAACACTTCATTTTTCCCATAATCGAAACAAAGGGAATCCCAAGCCGGATGTTCGCGCCGGGAACCGCCGTGGAAATACTGGGTATAAGAACCGTCGAATCGCCCCAAGCCTTCCGTTTCGTTTTTGACGGCATGAGAATGAACAATATCCATGATAACTGCAATTCCCATAAAATGAGCCGTATCAATCAATTCTTTCAAGTCGTCGGGAGTCCCGAAACGCGAAGACGCCGCAAAAAAACTCGATACATGATACCCGAACGAGCCGTAATAAGGATGTTCCTGAATAGCCATGATTTGAATCGCATTGTATCCGTTTCTTTTGATACGGGGAAGGATATTTCGGGTAAATTCCTTGTAAGTACCTACCTTCTCCTCGTTTGTCGCCATTCCGATATGACATTCGTAAATCAGCAGTGGGGAAACATCCGGCACAAACGACTGAATTTTAAATGAGTAAGGATTCTCCGGTTTCCAAACTTGAGCGCTGAAAATATTCGTATGTTCATCCTGAACCACTCGCCGTGTCCAGGCCGGGATTCGTTCTCCTTCGCCGTTTTCCCAATGGACTTTCAATTTATACAAATCCTTGTGATGAAGCGTTTCCTGCGGTAAATGGATTTCAAAAACGCCGTTTTCGATTCGGGTTAAGCGGAACGATTCCCGTTCTTGCCAGCCGTTGAAATCGCCGATAAGATAAATCGCCGACGCTTCCGGCGCCCATTCCCGGAACACCCAACCATTTTCTGCCGGATGAAGACCGAAATACAGATAACCCGACGCAAAATCGCTCAAACGGACTCGACCGTTTTGCGTCAACTCTTTTTCTTTTTGGAGAAGATAATCATAACGTCCTTCGATAGCTTTCCGGTAAGGTTCGAGCCACGGATCGTTTTTTATTAACTGGAGCGTGTTCATAATAGAGAAGTATAAAAAAGGGTAAGCTTACTACATCGCGTCGCTACAACCAACTACCCTTGCTGCGATCAAACCCTGGGGGATTCGAAGGGAGCTGACCGTGCAGGACTTACCCAAGCGCAAAAGTAATATTTTTTTTTGAATTA
>JAISNS010000104.1 GCA_031276105.1 Dysgonamonadaceae bacterium | reverse complement strand
ATACAACGGCCACAACCGGTACAGTCGGTTATGTATATCATTGCTTTTCTTTTTTCTCTTTTTTTACCAAACATGATTTTTAATTTAAATATGGGTAACCCCAAAGAAGCTCTGCTTTTTAAGACGAAAAAGGGAGGGAAATATTTTATTCAGGGACAGGAAATGGATAATTGGTCATGATTTTTTAAGATAAAAGACAATCAAACTGTCTAATTGTCTTTTTATATAAATCATTAATAGACCGGAATTAGTTTTCGAACTGCGATATTACCTTGCTCGTCCAGAACATTGATATAGTAATTTCCATTAGGTAAAGTATTCAGCGGTATCAAAGTCGTTTCAATGGCGATATTATTGAAAATATCTGTACCTTTATTGGTAAGCAATGGAATACTTTCGTATATCAATAAATCGTAGTTAGAATTATTAGACAACAATATCCTGACATAGCCGGATTTGGAAGCAAAATCAATGCGGCCCGATGCTTGTATTGTCTTAGAAACTACATCATTGTTTTTGATATTAGCGATTACAGTATTTGTTGTAATTGGGTTGCCTATCGTTATCGTCTGGGCAAATGATAAAGAAGGTATAGATAACAATAGAATTACAAATATAAAATGAAATGTTGTTTTCATGACCTTATTTTTTTATTATTTTACAATTAAAAACTTGATTTCCGGCTTGCACATTTACAAGATAAACTCCTGAATAAAGCCGGTTTATATTTGTTTGAAATTGATTACCGCGACCGTTTTCTTTCAACAGAATCTTGCCTTCAGCGTCCAATATGGCAATTTCAAACGTGGCGTCTTGTTCCAAAGAAAGGAATAAAGTATTATCTATTATCCGGATAGAGCAACCGGACATAACTTGTCTATCCCGAATACCCGTTTGATTCTGATAGCGCCAGACAAAACAGTCCTCAATACCGATTTCTGCCGGTTTATAGATCAATTCTTCATTTTGGGAAAAACAAAGTAATGAAAGTTGTTCACGCCCGTCCGGATTAAGGGCAAAAGTACTTCTCAAAAAACCGTCCATGCAGCCAATCCCTTCTATCCAAACATGATCTTCAAAATAAGTAGCATCCTCATCAAAGCAAGTCGAACGAACCGTTATTTTTTTTCGTAATTTGTCGCCTGTCGAGATATAATCAATAGCTCTAACGGTTATGGATACTTCTTGAAAAGAATATTGATTCTCATACGATTGTATAATATCTCCGACTTGAACATCAAAATCATAGAGTAGCCATTCGGGATGATTTTCCGGTTTGTAATATACTTTTTGATTGACGGCATCCTCTCTGATATAACCATTTGATTCCCATACGTTTGAAGAAGCGTCTTTAGCCGTCAATAGCTTGTAATAGGTTAATTCATCTATAATTGTATCATTTCCAAGAATTGTTATGTATGTTCTTTCATATTGATATTCAGGAGGTAATGAGATATTTTCAGCAAGTTCATTCCACTGATTCCCGGGCACAATCATCGGAATGTATGTGTCCTCAGCAACAATTGTCTTTATTCCTGTGAATAAAAATAGCATAAATAGTAAAATTTTTGTTTTCATAACTTAGTCGATTTTTTTTACTGATTTAATAATTACTTGTTGTGCATGAGCGGCTTCCGGGCGAATGAGTGTGATTGCCGGACATATCGGAATTATTTTTTCTTCTTCCGGAACAATTTCATATTCAAAATACCCTCTGAAAGCATACCGGAATACGTCTTCAAACCAAACAGGTGTAAAAAAACGACCTCTATTGAAACATGTTGCCGAAAATTTGAATACATCCGAAGGAAGATTATACGTCAAAAGGGTATCCTTCAGATCGGAAGATACTATGTAATAGCCTTTTGCTTCTCCATATTCTCCGTTAATACTTGAACCGCTACATCCTTCCCATCCAACAATATAACCTTCCCATTGATCATTCTGTTCGGGGAAGTCATCGCTCATACTTGTATTTACAATCAATTCAAACGTAGCTTCGCGGGAAAGTTTTGGAGTCAATAACGCGATACTCAAAGGTTGTGCATTTGCCGTAAGACTTGGCAATACGTCCAAATGCAACTGATATTCATTCGTTGATACTTGCAAGAGTGATTGTTGGATTACTTTTCTGTCGGCATTGTACTTACTCAAAGATACAAGCAATAACGAATGTTCGGCAAAATCAATTTCGGAAGTTTCATTGGGCGAAATATAACGCTGCAATTCTTCTTCCGAATGAATCGGATAAACGCTATCCGGTTTCAAGTTTTGCCAATCGGAAGCAAATTCCGCTAAAGAAAAATCGTTTATTTCAATAGTAACGGGATAAGTGATGTTTTCGTCTCCCGTTCCGGTCGATAAATCATCTTGAGCGGAACATCCCCAAAGTAACAAAACAATACTTGTCAATAAAAAAAGATTTTTTTTCATGATTGAATTGAATTTTTTAAACCCTCTCTTCCTTCTTTCTGCCTGCAACGCCGAAAGATTAGGTTTGTTATTTAAATTAAAGTTATTTGTTTTTCCACCTGTCATTTTTGCTCTCTCAAGGTGTTTGGATGCAGAATAAGCGTTGTCCTTATATGCTTCGGGGAGAGCCGGTCACAGTTCCTGAGCGGGGAAACAACCTGCCGTAATTGCCTGGGAAAAAGCGTTTCCGGGAAAGAGGAAAGAGTAATATTTTTGTCAAAACGTATTCCATAAATAAACAGGATTTAACTATGACTGAAACAATGCGGCAAAATTATATATAAAAATGCAATATTGCAACTATTTTTCATTTTTTTTACTGTCCACAGTAGATTTTTTTTTTCATGACAATCATTATAAGATAATTTTATGGATACTTATTTAATTTGCTATATAATTTTAGCCAATAGATTCCCTTGGGCAAAGGATATGTCTGTAAATAAATTTTCGGATTGAAAGAAAAGAATTACCTTTGCGTGAAAAACGGAAATGAAAGACAAACAAGACCGTATTTCGCATCCGAAGCGATAGCTTATGCTTAATGATAGATAAACAAATATTTCAAAATAAAAAAGCGGCTTATTTTACACTGGGCTGCAAATTGAATTTCGCCGAAACGTCGACGCTTGGCAAGCATCTGGCAGAACAGGGAATACGTAAAGTCTTACCGGGGGAAAAAGCAGATATTTGTGTTGTAAATACATGTTCGGTAACGGAATTAGCCGATAAAAAATGCCGGCAAGCCATTCGCCGGATTAAAAAGCAACATCCGGACGCTTTGATGGTTGTAACCGGTTGCTATGCCCAGTTGAAGCCGAAAGACGTCAGCCGGATCGACGGCGTCGATCTGGTTTTAGGCGCCGGCGAAAAAATGGATGTACTGGAATATATCGACAAAAAAATAGCGGTTTCCCCGATTAAGGATGTGCAAACGTTTATTCCTTCTTGCTCTTCGGACGACCGTACCCGCCATTTCCTGAAAGTGCAGGACGGTTGCGACTATTATTGTTCCTATTGCACCATTCCGTTTGCCCGCGGGCGAAGTCGTAACGGAACAATTGCCGAGTTGGTGCAAATGGCCACCGTTGCCGGACAGGAAGGCGGAAAGGAAATTGTTCTGACCGGTGTGAATATCGGTGATTTTGGGAAAACAACCGGGGAAACCTTTTTCGACTTGATAAAAGCGTTGGAACAGGTAAAATCCATTGACCGGTTTCGTATTTCTTCCATCGAGCCGAATTTGCTGACCGATGATATGCTGATGTTTATCGCTCAATCCCAACGTTTTGCGCCACATTTTCATATCCCGTTGCAATCGGGATCGGATGAAGTGTTGAAACTGATGCGGCGGAAATACGACACCGCTTTCTTCTCTTCCAAAGTATATAAAATCAAACAGTTGATGCCGGACGCTTTTATAGGAATCGACGTCATTGTCGGTGTGCGGGGAGAAACAGAGAACTTGTTTAAAGAAACGGAACATTTTCTGGAACAATTGCCGTTTTCGCAGTTGCATGTTTTTACTTATTCCGAGCGTCCGGGCACAATGGCGTTGAAAATCGAACCGGCAGTTTCCCCGAAAGAAAAGCAAGAACGAAGCAAACGTTTGCTGGAATTGTCGAACGGGAAAATACGGGCGTTTTACCGCTCACAAATAGGAACTGCGCATAAAGTATTGTTCGAACATACCAAACGGGGAACAAACATGCACGGATTCACTGAAAATTACATTAAGGTGGAAGCGGATTATAATCCTTCTTGGATAAACAAGTTAGTCGATGTAACGCTGTCGGAATTTAACGCCGGCGAAACAGCATTAACTGCTGTAAGGAGAATGGCAAACGGCGAAGAACATCTATGAAAAGAACAGGAGTTGTTGTATTGAATTGGAACGGCAAGGCGCTGTTGAAACAGTTTTTACCTTCGCTTATCCGCTATACGGATTCGGAACAAGCCGAAATTATTGTTGCCGATAACGGTTCGACCGATGGTTCGCCGGCATTTCTGGCGGAACATTACCCGGATATTCGTTGTTTGGCTTTTGACAAAAACTACGGTTTTGCCGAAGGCTATAACCGGGCGCTTGCCTCGCTGGAGCATGAATACGCGGTTTTACTAAATTCCGATATCGAAGTTAGCGCCGGCTGGTTACGTTTGGCGGTCGATTATCTGGATACTCACCCGGACGTCGCTGCCCTTCAGCCGAAAATATTAGCTTATAACGATCGATCGTCCTTCGAATATGCCGGAGCAGCCGGAGGATTTATGGATATGTACGGATATCCATTTTGCAGGGGACGTATTTTTGCGGATATGGAAAAAGATTACGGGCAATACGATTCGCCGGTAGATGTATTGTGGGGCAGCGGCGCCTGTTTGATTATCCGTTCGGAAGAATATAAAAAAGCCGGAGGATTAGACGCCTGTTTTTTTGCGCATCAGGAAGAGATCGATTTGTGCTGGCGCTTACGGGCAAGAGGAAAACGAATTGTTTGCTTTCCGCAATCGGTTGTTTACCATGTAGGAGGAGCAACGTTGAAAATGGAGCATCCCCGAAAAACATTCCTGAATTTCAGAAACAATTTGTTGTTGTTATATAAAAATCTTCCGGATCGGTATTATAAAAAAGTAATGTTTTGCCGTTATTTTTTGGATTATCTGGCGGCTTTGCGTTTCTTTTTGAACGCTTATCCGGCTAATGCCTTGGCGGTAATACAGGCACGGCGGGATTTTAACCGAAACAAAGCAAATTACAAACCGGTGCGGCAAGAGAATCTCGCGCAAACCGTCAATAACGATTTACCTCCGGAAATAATGCGCGAAAATCTGCTGTGGCATTACCATATACGAAATAAGAAAACATTTTCGGCTCTTTACCGCAAAGGAATGTGGAATAAATGATAAAATTCCATTATATTTGCATTCGTTTTTGTATCAAATCATTTCGATTAAAGAACGATTTAATTAAAATAAACCGATGAATAAGAAATTAACAATTGCGCTTGTCGCGCACGATCAGCGGAAAGCCGACATGGTGGAATGGGCGGTATTCAATGCCGAAACATTGTCGAGGCACACTTTGGTATGTACCGGTACGACCGGGGGACTAATAAAAAACGCCTTTGAAGAAAAAGGAATTAGCGCCGAAATTATCTGCATGAATTCCGGCCCCTTAGGCGGCGACGCCGAGATTGCCGCGATGGTGGTGCGTCATGAAATCAATCTGGCTATTTTCCTGATTGATGATTTGAATCCGCAGCCGCACGAAGCAGACATACAGATGTTGCTCCGCCAGTGCCGGATTCACAATGTACCGATTGCCTGTAACCGTTATAGCGCCGACTTGATGATTACCAGTACCTTGTGGGATAAAGAGGAGTATATACCCAAAGTGCCGCAGTATATTAAATTTCACAGGGAATAGGAAAATCCTTTTTTTCTCCTAACCGGATTAAATTTATTTTCGGCAAGGCTTGTTTTTTCAAAAAATAGCAGTATCTTTGCAGGCCTTTTTGCATATTTTTTGTGTAAGAAAGGCAAAAACAAAAGAATTTTCGGAGAGGAAATGGCTCTTTTCTGAAAATCCAAAGACTTAAGAAACAATTAATTAAAATTAAAAACAAATGAGCCAAAAAATCAGGATTAAATTAAAATCTTACGATTACAACTTGGTGGACAAATCCGCTGAAAAAATCGTTAAGACAGTGAAAGCAACGGGCGCCGTAGTGAGCGGCCCGATTCCGTTACCCACGCACAAACGCATTTTTACCGTTAATCGCGCCACGTTCGTAAACAAAAAATCGCGCGAACAATTTGAATTATCATCGTACAAACGCTTAATCGACATTTACAGTTCCACTGCTAAAACCGTCGACGCCTTGATGAAATTGGAATTGCCGAGCGGTGTAGAAGTAGAAATCAAAGTTTAAATACTTAATTAACACACACAGCGCGAAATAATCCTATTTCAGGAAAAATAATACCTGTCTTATCTTCAAAAGAGATTCGGCAGGTTTTTTTATGCCCGTTTATTTCCTCTGTCATTCCGCGCTTGACGCGGAATCCCCTAATAGAACTAAAAACTAAGAGTTAAGAACTAAGAGTTGCGCAAAGCGGCTTTTGTTTATCGCACTTTGCGCAACCCTTAGTTCTTAACTCTTTAGTTCTTAACTCATTTCAGGGTAATAAAACCGATATCCGCCACAATTTTTTGTCCGGCAGGCGACAGGACATAGTCGATAAAAGATTTCACTTTTTTTTCCGATTGCGTTATATAATAATACAGCAGGGGACGGACAATGGGATAGGT
>JAISNS010000029.1 GCA_031276105.1 Dysgonamonadaceae bacterium | reverse complement strand
AACCGGAGGAATAACATGGATACTATCTTCGATTTGCTTATTAAAAGGATGGTAGGGTCTGAGCCTAAACGTTTGATACGCAAATTAAAAAATACAGCGACTTAAACGCCTAATCCTATATAAAATTTGCCTGAAACAATATTCATTTTTATTGATATTTTTCATACTTTTGTCCGCATATAAATACACACACAATATTCAATTACTATTTCGCGGGCGTTTTATGAAAACAATATTTAAATGCTTTTTGATAATCGCAGGAGAGTTTCTCGTTGTTTACGGAGTTAATTTTTTATATCACAACCGGGAAGCCAATTTAATCTATTGGTTAAATATTTCGGTAGCTACAATCATTTATACAGTGCTTATATTAAACAATATAGACAAATTAAACAATTGGAAAGTTTTCAACAGGCAAACCGGCGGGATGGGAATCCTCTGGACTTTTTCGTTTTTTTATATCCTTTTTGCCCTGATATTAATAATCGTAGCCCACAATTATTGGTTAAGTTTTAACCTCTTATTGCTCTTCCACGTATTATTGCTTTTATTGCTATCTATCGGCATTTACTCCTCTTTTAACGCCAATAAATATGCCAATCAGATAAAGGAAGAGGAAAATTACATATTGCAAATGCTCAATCATATCCAATTGATTGAACTTGAATTAGGAAACAAAGGGAATAAGGAATTGAAAGAAGAAATACAGGCTATTAAAGAAGATTTACGCACGCTTTCTCCTCCGTCCGATTCCAACATCATGCACTTGGACGAACATTTTATCGACGAAGCATCGCTTGCGCTAACTATTATGCAAACCAATCACTCTTGTGATTACAACGCTCTGAAATTTAATTTGAATAAATGTAAAAGAATCTTAGACGAAAGAAAAAAATATTATTTTTCGTAAAAGAATCATCGAACTTCTGCGGCAATCTCATAAATGGCGCGTGCATCACTCATGTCTAACTTGCTAAAACTGCCCAAAGTTCCTCCGGAATTGATTGCCAATGTCTGAAGCAAGCGGTCGATATCTTCTTTTCGCGCTCCTAATTGTTCAAAATTAACCGGAAGACCAAGGGATGAAAAAAAGTTTTTCAGGGCATGAATACCTTTCAACGCTGTTTCTTTCTTATCACCGGTGTTTTCGATTCCATAGACGCGAGTAGCAAATTGAACAAACCGGTCGATGCCGGAAGTATATACATACTGCATCCACGCAGGAAACATAACGGCTAAACCGGCTCCGTGAGCGACGCCGTATAAAGCGGACAATTCATGTTCCAAGCCATGCGTCGCCCAATCTTCGTCGCGTCCAACGCCGCAAATGCCGTTATGAGCAACGGTTCCCGCCCACATGATATTGGCGCGGGCGGCGTAATTTTCCGGTTCTTTGAGTACAAGCGGCGCCTCTTTGATAATCGCCGACAAAATTGCTTCGCACAAACGGTCGGTGACTTCCACGCCCGACGTTTGCGTAAAATAACGCTCCATCACATGAGCCATCATGTCGGCGATACCGTAAGCCGTTTGATTGGCCGGCAACGTAAATGTCAAAACCGGATCCATAATCGAAAAAACCGGACAAAGCAAAGAACTGCTATGTCCTCTTTTCAACCGTTCTTTTTCTTTGGTAATCACCGTACTGGGAGAAGCTTCACTCCCCGCGGCCGGAATAGTTAATACCGTAGCAACCGGCAAGGCGCGGTTGATCGTGACTTTTTCATCAAAGAAATTCCAAAAATCGCCTGCATAAGGCACTCCGGCGGCAATCGCTTTGGCAGAATCAATGACGCTTCCCCCGCCTACCGCCAAAATGAAATTGACATTTTCTTTCCGGCACAATTCAATGCCTTGATAGACCATCGTATCCACCGGATTGGGTTGTACGCCGCCTAATTTGACATATTCGACAAATTCGTTTTGCAAATGATTTTCCACATCCGCCAACAAACCGCTCTTAACCGCCGAGCGACCGCCGTAATGAATCAATACTTTTGTACCGCCATATTTTTTGACTAACGCGCCTACATGTTTTACCGTATTCTTCCCAAACACAAATTCGGTGGGACTCCAAAATCTAAAATTGTTCATTGTAATATTATTATATGTGTTATGTATTTATATTTCAACCGGTATTTATTTCTGTTTCCCCTACTTGAATGTTGCAAAGTTAGCATAAAATTCTCGTTTTATACACAAACGGATAAAAATTTAAGGGACGAATTCACCCGCCCCCTTATATCAAGCCGGCGTTTTTATAATTTTAACACATAAAAACAGAAGATTATGAAAACAAGTGAACTTGACGTGCACAAAATATATTAAGGGATACGAAAATAATAAGCTATATTGGAAATTTAATGCTAACTTTGCAAACGAAATCCCCAAATTACAATAGAAACATACAAACATCCTATTGAAAGCTGGGATTAGTTATATTATTAAGTAATAAATTTTTACGACATGAAAATATTTAATATTTCTCAAATTACCGAGTTAGAAAAGACGACTATCGAACGGGAGCCTGTTTCTTCCATAGATTTAATGGAACGTGCATCCATTCAATTCGTAAAATCTTTTACCAAAGAGGTTTCCAATCATCGTCGAATATTTATTTTTGCAGGTCCCGGCAATAACGGAGGCGACGCATTGGCTATTGCTCGCCTTTTAGCAGCAGCAAATTACCGTATAAAATGTTACCTTCTGAATACAAAAAATGACCTTTCGGCAGATTGTGATGCAAATAAATCTAAAATTTTATCTATTCCCAATATTGCTTTTACCGAAATTAAAGATCGGTTTACTCCGCCTAAAATTGAAAAAGAAGATATCATTATCGACGGTATATTTGGTTCCGGATTAAACAAACCGCTGAGTGGAGGCTTTGCAGCGCTTGTTAAGTATATCAACAGTACTGAGGCCAAAATCTATTCCATCGACATTCCATCCGGTTTATTTATGGATGATAACTCCCAAAATACTCACGAAACGATTGTAAGGGCTTATAAAACATTTACTTTTCAATTTCCCAAATTAGCCTTTTTATTGTCCGACACAGGTATTTACACCGGAAACTGGGAAGTGTTGGATATCGGTTTAAATCAGGAAGAGATTATTCGGCAAGAAACCCCTTTTTATTATATAGAACAGCAGGATATTGTATCGCTTCTTCAAACAAGAAACCGCTTTGCATATAAAAATAACTTGGGACATGCTTTGATTGTGGCGGGAAGCAAAGGTAAAATCGGAGCGGCTGTTTTATGTGCAAAATCCTGTTTAAGAGTGGGAGCCGGCTTGGTAACCAGCCTTTTACCTGCTTGTGGCGAAAATGTTATGCAAACGGCTTTTCCGGAAGCAATGGTAATCGCTGATATAGAAAATAATTTTATCAGTGAAATTCCCGATATTTCTACTTATTCCACGATTGGAATTGGCCCGGGAATCGGTAAATATACGGCAACAGGTTCTGCCCTGATTGAAATATTCTCTCAAATTGCTCAAATTCAAAAGCCGATCGTACTGGATGCCGACGCCTTAAATATTATCAGTCAAGGGAAAGAATGGTTGAGAATTATTCCGCCTAATTCTATTTTAACCCCACATATCGGCGAATTTGATCGTTTGGTAGGAGAAAGCGTTTCTTCTTACGAACGTATACAAAAGGCTTTGTATCTGGCTGCTAACTTAAAAAGTATTATTGTGTTAAAAGGAGCATATACGGCTGTGTGTACTCCTGATCAGGAAATTTATTTCAATTCGACCGGCAATCCGGGAATGGCAACCGCCGGAAGCGGCGACATCTTGACCGGAATTATAACCGGACTGCTGGCTCAAAATTATTCTTCGCTGGACGCTGCCAAAATAGGAGTTTATATCCATGGCTTAGCCGGTGATATTGCCGCCAAAAAACATTCTCAAGAGAGTTTAATTGCCGGTGATATTATTGATAATCTGGGAAGTGCGTTTCAATATCTCCAACCTCAATAATTGACAAATGAAACCTGAAAAAAAAATTACTCTCCTGATAATGGGGAGTATATTGAGTTTGTTGAGTTTACAATTGCAAGCTCAAACAAATGTTGTGAAAATAAATGCTATCAAAAGCAATAATTATGGGATTCAATATTTTCTCCCCAAAACCCTATTGGAAATAGAAGTAGAATATAGCGAAACCAAACAAAAAGCCGGCATTTATGCCAAGTATGCCTCCAAATATTTGGGAATTGACAGTCAATCGGTTATATCGGAAGATTTGACTTATTATACTCTGGACAAAGTAAATGTCAAAGCATTAGGAATTCCGAATAAAAATGAATCTTATCTGATTGAATTTAAGGCAAAAACAACGGCTCCTTATGTATATCTGACCGAAAATGGCTTGATTTGCACCATCAATGCCGAGTACAACCCCCAAATTTCTGCTGAAATAAAAAAAACGGACAATCCATCCAATCCGGCGACTCTGAAACCCCCGATCAATACACAATCTGTTTATACCGAAGAATATCTACGGGCAGGTTCGGTTAGTAAAATGGCCGAAATAGCGGCCAAACAAATTTACCGGATTCGCGAAAGTCGTTCGGATATATTAACCGGAGAAGCAGAAAATGCCCCCAGAGATGGTGAAGCGCTGAAAATTGTCTTAGCCAACTTGGATGAACAAGAAAAAATATGGATGGAATTGTTCACCGGTTCCAGTCAAACAGAGAAGAAAAACGATAAATTCAGTATCGAACCGGTGGCAGATATGGAAAAAGAAATCTTGTTCCGTTTTTCAAAATACAGAGGAATTGTTTCCGTTGATGATTTGAGCGGAAGTCCGGTCTATATCAACCTGAAAGATTTGAAAACGGTAGAAATACCGGAAGTCGATCCGAAAAGAAAAGCCAAAGAGCCGCAAAGCATCGTTTATAATATTCCCGGAACAGCTTTCGTAGAAGTTTATTACGGTTTAAACTGCTTCTACAAAGGCGAACATCCGGTTACTCAATTCGGCGCAACCCAAATATTGGCGACTTCTTTGTTTGAAGATAAAAAAGCGCCGGTGCAAATTTTTTTCTATCCTCATACGGGAGCCGTCAAACAGATTATACAGTAGCCGAAAATAGGGGATAACAAGCATGATATACACTTCGTTATAGTTGCATTTTTACTTTGCTTTTCACCTGTTTTTTGCTCAATTTTCGTTCATTTGTGCAATTTTTACCTTGCTTTAGCTTGTTATTAGCTGAAAAGCATTAATTTTGCACTCACATTTTAGTTTAACTCCAATATTTAATTAAACAATGAGTCTAAAAATTATTGTACTGGCCAAGCAAGTGCCGGATACGCGAAATGTAGGAAAAGACGCGATGAAAGCCGATGGAACGGTCAATCGCGCCGCTCTTCCGGCCATTTTCAATCCGGAAGACTTGAACGCCTTGGAACAAGCGCTACGCTTGAAAGATCAATTCCCCGGTTCGACCGTTACCCTGCTCACCATGGGGCCTCCCCGTGCGGCAGACATTATCCGTGAAGGATTATTCAGAGGCGCCGACGGCGGCTATCTGCTCACCGACCGCGTTTTTGCCGGCGCCGATACGCTGGCAACCAGTTATGCCCTTCACATGGCGATAAAAAAAATCGGCGATTTCGACCTGATTATTTCCGGTCGTCAAGCCATTGACGGCGATACGGCTCAGGTTGGCCCGCAGGTTGCCGAAAAACTGGGTATTTCGCAGATTACTTATGCCGAAGAAATTCAATCGATCGCCAACGGGAAAATCACGGTTAAACGCCGCTTGGAACGAGGCGTCGAAATCGTCGAAGGTCATTTGCCCCTTTTGGTAACGGTCAATGGTTCGGCGCCCGACTGCCGTCCGCGCAACGCCAAACTGATTCAGAAATACAAATATGCCAAAACCGTTTCCGAACGGCAAGCCGAAAGCAACGACTACGTTAATCTCTGTCATTCGCGCACTTGCCTTTTTCTCAACGAATGGAGCGCGGCCGACGTGAACGCCGACGCGAAACAGTGCGGACTTTCCGGATCGCCCACCAAAGTGAAGAAGATCGAAAACGTCGTTTTTCAGGCCAAAGAGAGTAAAACCCTTGATTCTTCCGACCAACAAATCGAAGAATTAATGGTAGAATTAATTACCAATCACACAATCGGATAAAAAGATGAATAATTTATTTGTATATCTCGAAATAGAAAACGGAAAAGTGGAAGACGTCAGTCTCGAACTCCTTACCAAAGGTCGCACGCTTGCCACCCGGCTGAATTGCCGCTTGGAAGCCGTTGCCGTCGGTCAATCGCTGGAAACAATCGGCGAACAGGTGTTTCCTTACGGAGTGGACGTGCTTCATCTCTTCGACGATGCCCGTTTGTATCCTTATACCTCTCTGCCTCATACTTCTATCTTGGTCAAGCTGTTTGAAGCCGAAAAGCCGCAAATCGCTTTTATGGGTGCAACCAGCATTGGCCGCGACTTGGGGCCGCGCGTTTCATCCGCATTGTTCAGCGGCTTAACCGCCGACTGTACCGCATTGGAAATCGGCGACCACGAAGAAAAAAAGGAAGGGAAAACCTATACCGATCTTTTGTATCAAATCCGTCCGGCTTTTGGCGGAAACATTGTGGCGACAATCGTCAATCCCGACAATCGCCCTCAAATGGCAACCGTTCGCGAAGGAGTGATGAAAAAAGAAATCTTAGACGCTAATTATCAGGGTAAAACCGTTTCCTACGATGTGAAAAAATATATCTCCGATGCGGATTTTGTTGTAAGCGTTATCGAACGTCATATCGAAGCGTCGAAAGTGAATATCAAAGGCGCACCTATCATTGTTGCCGGAGGCTACGGCATGGGGTCGAAAGAAAATTTCGGTTTGCTCTACGACTTGGCCAACACCATCGGCGCAGAAGTAGGCGCTTCCCGTGCGGCTGTGGACGCCGGTTTTGCCGAACACGAGCGGCAAATCGGTCAAACCGGAGTAACCGTTCGCCCGAAACTCTATATTGCTTGCGGTATTTCCGGCCAAATTCAGCACATCGCCGGAATGCAGGATGCCTCTATGATTATCGCTATCAACAACGATCCGAATGCTCCCATCAACGCAATTGCCGATTATGTGATTACGGGTGAAGCGGAAACCGTTATCCCAAAGATGATTAAGTATTACAAAAAGAACAGCAAATGACTTTTATCGGTAAATTTACCGATATTCCGGGTTTATCGGTAAATTTACCGATATTTTGGGTTTATCGGTAAATTTACCGATATTTGGGTTTTATCGGTAAATTTACCGATATTCCGGGTTTCCCAATAATTTTGCGTATATTTGCAAGATGAACAAAGCAACTATATCTGCCGACATTGTTTCTTCTACTTCGTTAAATGTAGAGCAACGATTGTTTCTTGAAAAAGAATTGATGAAGCTGTTGAATATTTTAAGACAAACTTTGGGTACTAAAATATTCTTTGGCCGCTTAATCAAAGGCGATTACATTGAATGTGTACTGGAAGAACCCCGTTTGGCTTTACGAGTTGCCTTGTTAATGAAATCGTTTGTTAAGTCGTTGGATATGAAAGCCGATAAAATTTCCAATAAAAAAATAAAAGATTTCAGAGAATACGGAATTAGAATTGCGATTGGAATAGGCGAACTTTCTATTTGGAATAAAAGAAAAGGAATCATCGACGGGGAAGCCATTTATCTATCGGGAAGAGCCGTTAATGAAATGTCTTTGCGTGATAAAAAAGTGAAAAATACGCTGGTTTTCAAAAGTAAAAATGAAGAATGGAATCAATCGATGCTTCCTGTTTTCGACCTTTTGGACGTTTTATTTTCCAAATACAAAAGAGCGCAAAGCCAAATCATCTTTTATAAATTATTAAACAAATCGGAAAAAGAAATAACCGGAATATTAACTAAAGGTCAATCTACCATTAACCAACATTCCACAGCAGCAGGCTGGTTTGCCGTGGAAAGCGCCGTAGATTACTTTGAAAAAATAATTATTTAACATGCATACCTTATTAATCCTTCAGTTCACAGCCCACACATTGGCCGACTTTAACTTTCAACCGCAAACTTGGTGCGACGTAAAAAACAGTAAAAAAATCAGTAAGGTGTATTTTTACCACATTGCCGTCGTTTTTGTTTGTTCTTGGGTTCTTTCTTTTTCGGTTTCTTTCTGGTGGGCAGCTTTGCTTATTGCCGCTTTTCACTTCTTGCTGGATGTTACAAAAAGTTATTTATTTCGGAAAGGAATAGCGGAAAATTATCTTTTTTTCATTGATCAGATTTTGCATTTGCTCATTATCACCGGCGTTGTGTATCTGTTTTCGAAAAAAGCGTTGATTCAATATCCCCCTTTCATTTCGATAAATCCGGTTTTCATCCTGTTTGCTGTCATTGCATCTTCAAAGCCATCCAATATTTTTATCAAGAAATACATGGAAGCAAATAATATTGTTATTGCTAAAAAAGAGAAAGATAACGAACAACTGTTGAAAGCAGGCAGGGTAATCGGTTTTCTGGAACGTGTTTTGTCTTTCATTCTGATTTCATTCGATCAATTTGCCGCAGTAGGTTTTATCATTGCCGCAAAGTCCATTTTGAGATTCAAAGACAGCGATACGGCTCAAACAGAATATCTCTTAATCGGTTCTTTTCTGAGTTTTGGTATTGCAATTCTCTTGGGAATTGCTTACAGTGAATTAATTTTATTTATATCTATTTGTCAAATTTAATATTAACAATTTCAAAAATTAAACAATAATGGCTAATTTTTATTTAGACAATCCGTCGATGAAACACCATTTGCATCATCCGTTGATGAAGCGAATCGTGGAACTGAAAGAACGGAATTACACGGAAAAAGATTTATTTGATTATGCGCCTTTCGACTTCGAAGATGCGATGGACAGTTACGAAAAAGTAATGGAAATTGCCGGCGAAGTGATTGGCGAAGTAGTAGCGCCGAATGCGGAAGACGTGGACGCTCAAGGGCCAACCGTCAGCAACAACCGCGTACAATATGCCAAAGGAACGGTACAAAACCTGAAAGCAACCACGCAAGCCGGTTTAATGGGGCTGTCGATGCCGCGCCGTTACGGAGGATTGAATTTCCCGATGGTCGCTTTCATCATGGCCTCCGATATGGCAGCTCGCGCCGACGCCGGTTTCTGCAACCTTTGGGCTTTGCAAGATTGCGCGGAAACCTTGTATGAGTTTGGCGACGAAGCCCAACGTCAGCAATTCATTCCCCGCGTTTGCAACGGCGAAACCATGTCGATGGACTTGACCGAACCCGACGCCGGTTCCGACCTCCAAGCCGTCATGCTGAAAGCAACTTATGACGAAGCCAACGATTGCTGGCGTTTGAACGGCGTAAAACGTTTTATCACCAACGGAGACGCTGATATTCACTTGGTTCTGGCGCGTTCGGAAGAAGGAACGCGAGACGGTCGCGGTCTGTCCATGTTCATTTACGACAAGCGCGATGGAGGCGTAAATGTCCGCCGCATCGAAAACAAAATGGGCATCAAAGGATCGCCTACCTGCGAATTGACCTACAAAAACGCCAAAGCGCAACTCTGCGGTTCCCGTCGTTTGGGACTGATTAAATACGTCATGTCGTTGATGAACGGCGCCCGCTTAGGCATCATGGCGCAAGCGACCGGTTTGTCGGAAGCGGCTTATCGCGAAGCAGTTGCCTACGCCAAAGACCGGAAACAGTTCGGCAAAGCCATTATCGAATTTCCGCCGGTTTACGAAATGATTGCCAATATCAAGGCGAAATTAGACGCTTCACGCGCTGTTCTTTACGAAACCGCTCGCTTCGTGGACATCTACAAAGTATTGGAAGATATTGAAAAAGAACGTAAACTGGATCCGGCAGAAAAAGAAGAACTGAAAAAATACAAGAAACTGGCCGATGCTTTTACGCCGCTCGGAAAAGCGATGAACACCGAATACGCCAATCAGAATACTTACGACTGCATCCAGATTCACGGCGGGTCGGGCTTCATGAAAGATTATCCGTGCGAACGTTATTATCGCGACGCCCGCATCACCAACATCTACGAAGGGACGACTCAATTGCAGGTCGTAGCGGCCATTCGCCACGTCCTGACGGGTACTTATCTGTTGCAGATGAAAGCCTATCAGGAAGAGCCGCTTAGCCCCGAATTAGACGCTTTGAAAACTCGTCTGGCGAAATTAGTTGAGCTATACGAACGGTTAGTTCCGAAAGTTGCCGATACCAAAAACAGCGAATACATTGATTTTCAAGCTCGTCGCTTGGTGGAATGTGCCGGTCACATCATTTTAGGTTATCTGTTGTTGCAGGATGCCAACCGTTGTCCGGAAGAGTTCAAGCGCTCGGCGGAAGTGTATATCAATTACGGCGAAGCGGAAGTGAACAAGATTTACGAATTTATCAATGGATTTAATATCGAAAATTTAGGCTGCTACAAACAATAAATGAAAAAACAGGAAATCCTGTGTGCTCCGTAATGCTTTGAGTGTTACGGAGCAATTTTAAAGTTGATAAAAATTTGCAGAAACATATAAAATTTTGCTAAAAAAACAGTAACTTCGTACTCTAATTTTTTAATATTTATAACAGTTATGGAAAAGTATAATTTCAATGCGGGACCTTCTATCCTCCCCAAAGAAACGATAGAAAACACCAGCCGGGCGATTGAGAATTTTGCAGGAAGCGGTTTGAGTCTTATGGAAATAAGCCACCGATCCAAAGATTTTCAGGCGGTGATGGACGAAACCGTCGTTTTGTTCAAAGAATTGTTGGACATTCCCGACGGTTATTCCGTCTTGTTCCTCGGCGGAGGCGCCAGTCTGGAATTTTGCATGATCCCCTATAATCTATTAGAGAAAAAAGCGGCTTACCTCAACACCGGAACGTGGGCTAATAAGGCGCAAAAAGAAGCCAAATTATTCGGAGAAGTAGTTGAAGTCGCCTCTTCGAAAGAAGCTAATTACAGCTATATCCCCAAAAACTACACGATTCCGTCCGACGCGGATTATTTTCATATCACGACAAACAACACCATTTTCGGAACGGAAATTCATACCGATTTGGATTCGCCGGTACCGTTGGTTGCCGATATGTCGTCCGATATTTTTTCCCGCCCTGTCGATGTCGGTAAATACGGGCTTATCTATGGCGGCGCACAAAAAAACCTGGCTCCGGCCGGCGTAACGTTTGTTGTCGTAAAAGAAGAGCTTTTAGGTAAAGTAAGCCGCCCGATACCTACCATGCTGGATTACCGGACGCATATCAAAGACGGCTCCATGTTCAATACGCCTCCGGTCGTTCCTGTTTACGCCGCTTTGCAAACCCTGAAATGGTTAAAAGCCTTGGGCGGAGTCGAATCCATGTATAAACGGAATAAAGAAAAAGCCGCCCTGCTGTATGACGAAATCGACCGGAATAAATTGTTCCACGGAACAGCTGCCGTAGAAGACCGCTCGTTGATGAATATCTGCTTCGTGATGAACGAGGAATATCAATCGCTGGAAGCTGAGTTTTATCAATTCGCCACCGCCCGCGGAATGGTAGGTATCAAAGGACATCGTTCGGTAGGCGGCTTCAGAGCCTCAACATACAACGCTCTGCCGAAAGAAGCCGTAATGGCGTTGATCGAAACAATGCAGGAGTTTGAAATGAAGACTATAAATTAAAGAAACAATATAATATTTAAAATTATGCAAACAATTGACAAATTCAGTTTTTCAGGGCAAAAAGTATTTGTACGTGTAGATTTCAACGTACCCTTAGATGAAACGTTTAACATCACCGACGACACCCGCATCCGGGCGGCCATTCCGACATTAAAGAAAATCCTCTCCGATGGAGGTAGCGTTATTATCGGTTCTCACCTGGGACGTCCCAAAGGCGTGGATGCCAAGTATTCGCTCAAACACATTTTATCTCGCGTATCCGAATTGTTGGGAACGGAAGTAACATTCGCCAACGATTGTTTAGGCGAAGAAGCCATTGAAAAAACGGCTGCTCTACAAGGCGGACAAGTTCTTTTATTAGAGAACCTCCGTTTTTATGCTGCCGAAGAAGGCAAACCCCGTGGATTGAAAGACGATGCCTCCGAAGAAGAAAAATCGGCAGCCAAAAAAGCCGAAAAAGCAAACCAAAAAGAAATGGCCAAGCAATTGGCTTCTTATGCAACGGTTTATGTAAACGATGCCTTTGGTACGGCTCATCGCGCTCATGCTTCCACAGCCATCATCGCCGACTATTTCGACGAAAACCATAAACTGTTCGGATACCTGATGCAAAATGAAATCGACGCAGTCGAAAAGGTATTAAAAAATACGGCGCGTCCTTTTACAGCCATCATGGGCGGGTCGAAAGTTTCTTCCAAAATTGAGATTATCGAAAATCTGTTGACCAAAGTGGACAATTTGATTATTGCCGGCGGCATGACTTATACTTTCACCAAAGCGCTGGGAGGCAAAATCGGCAACTCCATTTGCGAAGACGACAAACTGGATTTGGCATTAAGCCTGATTCAAAAAGCCAAAGACAACAACGTCAATCTGGTATTGGCAGTTGATGCGAAAGTTGCCGACAGTTTCAGTAACGACGCCAAAACACAGATTCTTCCGGTAGATGCTATTCCCGAAGGATGGGAAGGATTAGACATTGGGCCGGAAACCGAAAAACAATTTGCCGCCGTTATCGAAAATTCCAAAACAATTTTGTGGAACGGACCTACGGGCGTATTCGAGTTTGATAACTTTTCCGGTGGCTCGGAAGCCGTAGGAAAAGCCATTGTTAAAGCAACGGAAAACGGCGCTTTTTCGCTTGTCGGCGGAGGCGACTCCGTCGCTTGCGTAAATAAATTCGGCATCGCCGACAAAATGAGCTACGTATCCACCGGTGGCGGCGCTTTGTTGGAGTTTATCGAAGGAAAAGAATTGCCGGGAATCAAAGCCATACGAAGCAAAAAGTGAAAGAAAGGCAAAAGGTAAAAGGCGAAAGGCAAATGGAAGAGTCTTTTGCCTTTTACCTTTCGTCTTTTACCTATTTTTCTATTTATTTTCAAATACCATCATATCATGAAAAAAATCAGTTATTCATTAATCCTCTTATTATTTACAATCAATTTATTTAGTCAAACACAGAAGCCGGATACGAAATGGCTTGAAGAAGCGCGTTTCGGGTTGTTCATTCATTTTGGGCCTTACAGCGTTTTAGGCGATGGCGAATGGGTAATGAACAACCGTCCCATCAAAGGCAGCGATTATCGGCGTTTACAAGATTTATTCAATCCACACGCTTTCGATGCACGGGAATGGGTGAAAATCGCTAAAGAAGCGGGAGTCAAGTATATCACCTTCACGTCGCGTCATCACGATGGATTCAGTAATTGGGATACCCGGCAATCGGACTGGAACATCATGAATACGCCTTACGGCAAAGACTTGATTAAACAGTTGGCCGGCGAATGTCATAAAGAAGGCATCCGCTTGGTATTTTATTACTCCCTCTTGGATTGGATGCGTTCCGATTATCAATATGAAACCGGCCGTACCGGACAAGATACCGGCAGAACCGAAAAAAGCGACTGGAATTCCTACCTGACATTCATGAAAGCCCAGTTGACCGAACTCCTTACCAATTACGGCCCTGTTGCAGGCATTTGGTTTGACGGACATTGGGATCAGACTTCCCACGAAAACCGGACTTCCCACGAAACGTTTGTCGATTGGCATTATCCGGAGATATACGAATTAATTCACCGTTTACAGCCGGAATGTTTAGTAGCCAAC
Source organism: Dysgonamonadaceae bacterium (assembly GCA_031276105.1). Classification (GTDB taxonomy): domain Bacteria; phylum Bacteroidota; class Bacteroidia; order Bacteroidales; family Azobacteroidaceae; genus Azobacteroides. The sequence continues at coordinate 1,073 of JAISNS010000029.1, read as the reverse complement.
AATCATCACCTGCCGCCGATGCCGGGGGAAGATTATCAGATTTTTGAGCGGGATGTTCCCGGAGAAAATAAATCCGGACTAAGCGGCCAGGAAGTGTCGCGCCTTCCGCTGGAAACCTGCGAAACCATCAGCAAAAGCTGGGGATTTTCGATTACCGACAGTAACTTCAAACCGGTCAAAGAATTGCTTCATTTGCTTATCCGAACAGCCGGCACGGGAGCAAACCTCTTATTGAATACCGGCCCAATGCCTAACGGCCAAATTCAACCCGAATGTGTAGAACGCCTGAAAAAAATGGGCGAATGGTTACAGCAATACGGTTATACCATTTACGGCACGCAACAAGGAGTAATACCACCTCAACCATGGGGCGCCGTTACCGCAAAAGGCAATACCCAATACGTCCACATCCTGGATAAAACCCTTTCTACTTTGACGTTGAATATTCCTGATTTCCAATCCGCCCGCTGGCTGAATGTTGATTCAAAACTGATTTGGAAAAAGGACAAGAAAACCGGCAACGTAACATTTACATTCAACGGCGAATTGGATGATATGGATTCAATTATAGCGATCGATTGCGCAGGGAAGAAAAAATAATTCTTCCCGCGGATTCAAGTAGTAAATGCAACCTTATACTAAGTAAAAGGTTGAAAATAAATAAATAATGTGATACTGATAATGTGTTGTTAAAAATTGCAGCTAAAATACTTATAGCACAAAAAAATCATAGTTGCATTTACTACTTGAATCTTTAGACAGATAAAAAAATAGAAAAAACTTGGTGAAAATGGGGAAAAACAGTACTTTTGTGATCGGGATAGGAGTACGATTACTAAAAAGAGGAAATATTTACAATGTATAACAAAAAATAAAGCATCTTATTGGTAGAATATTGTATTGGCTTTGAGGTTTTCGGTCTATTCATTTCATTAATATTTTCAAAAACAAGATGAAAGTGTTTTATGAATAAACAGTGTTACACAAAAGGTATACCGTAGAGTAAACTCAACAGTATAAAACGCGGAAGCGAAGAGGGGACTACAGTATTTTTAAGACAGAATCTGTGTGGG